>NZ_JBBIAR010000040.1:0-85924 GCF_054185165.1 Bradyrhizobium sp. UFLA05-109
CCGAGCCTTTATCGAGACCGTCCCGGCTCAACACATCGCTTGGGCCGGGGCGGCGCGTCAGTTCTTCACGGGCGACTCAAGACAACACTTGGTTGAATGACCTTGACACCGCATTCATGACCCTCAAAGAGTCGGGCAAGCCCAACATCTCTGGAAGAGAACTGGTCGAGGATAGACCACTGCCGGTGAAGCGTTGGTTCGGCTGGCGAAGTCAACTTGTCGAACCTTTTGCAGCAGCACGATACTTTGGGAAAGCTTTGAAAATTGAAGGATCAGATCATATCACCATCGCGAAGCCTGGCAGCAAAGACGCACTGCAACATCAGTTGCTCCGTCGTTTCATTGACGAAATGGAAATTGCGGCGTCAGTTGGTTCTAAAGTCCGTGAGCCGCCCGAAGTAGATACGCTGGCAGCTCTCGTCGCACAGCATCCAATTCTCGCCGCTGCTCAATCCGAGATCGAAAGCACGGGCCTTTCCAACGCTTTAGCCGCTTCGATTCTTTGTTCTGAGATTTCACCAATTGATTTGGCTGATTTCTATCTCATCATGGCCCGCCGGGTGTCTGGACAGAAGTTGTACGGCTTGGCCTACTCTGCTCTAGAACTGATAGACAAATTCAACATCGGTCATTCGGTGGTCGAATACTGCTTAGAGCGAGAGCCGAATTGGAAAAACCAGATTGCCAAAAATATGGTTCATATGAGAAGTGAACCAGCAGTTCTTTGGTGCCACAAACAGCTGACGACAAGACTCAAATACCACGATACAGATTATTATCTTTTTCTCGACAAACACATCTCGAAGTTAGCGGAGAAGGATCTTCAAACGATAGTCGCGTATCTCCTCCATCCAGATCGTGGTCCTGCACACCACAATATTGATTCGTTGTACTTAGCTATCAAAGACCTGAAAGACCCGTCCTCCTTCGTGCTCCGTTGGAGAGAATGGATAAGAGATGGACGTTTCGACAACAACGGTAACAAAGGAGACCAGGACGCTGAACTTCTCTATTTTTACCTAAGCGAAGCAGCTCAGGACGCAAGGTTTACTCCGATACTCGACGAATTACACCGACACGTTCATCGCTTGCTGAAGTCTGAAGTTGCGAAAGGCCTATACCATCTTAGATGCATGCTCGAGCGTGAGTACCATTACGCTGACGAGGTCTTCTCTAATAGTTTCCCGAACCGAGAACGGGCTTCAACTGAAGAGATGGACCTTTATCGCCACTTACATCTTGCTTTCGATGCCTTGGTAGAGTTTCGACAAAGCGCCGGGACCAATGAAAAGTATGGCAAGCATGAGCACTTCAAAAGCCTCGTGCGTGAGGCTCTGAAGAAGGAGATTGGGATGCAGGAGAACAAGTGACAAACCTCCTATGGGCACCTCCACCACTTCGGCTAATTAGAGATGATTGAGCACTCCGGCGTTTTAGTCTCCTAACCTTGTGGCAAAAACAGCCGACGTGGCCTGCTTGCCGTAGTATTCTTGGATCTGACCTTGCCCCCTGGACTTAATCCAGATTGAAGTTCGCTCTGGCCCATATGAGGACCAGAGCATGAAGCGCAGCCGCTTTACGGAAGAGCAGATCATCGGGATTTTGAAGGAGCACGAGGCTGGCGTGTCGGTTGCCGATCTGTGCCGGAAGCACGGCGTCAGCGATGCCAGCATCTACAAATGGAAAGCCAAGTTTGGCGGGATGGAGGTCTCGGAGGCCAAGCGGCTGAGGACGCTGGAGGACGAGAACACGCGGCTGAAGCGGCTTTTGGCCGACGCCATGCTGGACAATGCGGCGTTGAAGGACCTCCTGGGAAAGAAGTGGTGACGCCCGCGGGGAAGAGGAAAGCTGTCGCCCATCTCGTGGACGCCCACGGGATGAGCGAGCGGCGGGCGTGTAAAGCCATCGGCTGTTGCCGCATGACCATCAGATATCGGACAACCCGGGCGGATGACGCTGCCCTACGCCAACGCATGAGAGCGATCGCCGAGGTGCGCCGTCGCTTCGGCTATCGGCGCCTGCATGTTCTGCTCAAGCGGGAGGGCTATCTGGTCAACCACAAGAAGCTGTTCCGGCTCTATCGGGAAGAGAGGCTCGTGGTCCGTCGCCGTGGTGGCCGCAAGCGGGCGCTCGGGACCAGGGCGCCGATGGTGGTGCCGATAGTGCCGAATGACCGCTGGTCGCTCGACTTCGTCTCGGATCAGCTTACCGATGGCCGCCGCTTCCGCATCCTGACCATGGTCGACGAGTGCACGCGCGAGTGCCTGGCGTTGGTGGCCGACACCTCGCTGTCGGGCTCCCGGGTGGCTCGGGAGCTTGACCGGCTGATCATCGAGCGCGGCAAGCCCAAAATGGTGGTCAGCGACAACGGCACCGAATTGACCAGCAACGCCATCCTGACATGGGCCGATCAGAGCCGCGTCGCCTGGCATTACATCGCACCCGGCAAGCCGACGCAGAATGCCTTCATCGAAAGCTTCAATGGCCGCCTCCGAGACGAATTGTTGAACGAGACGCTGTTCACTTCGCTGGCCCAGGCCAGGGTCGAACTCGGACATTGGCGGGCCGACTACAACGATACGCGACCCCACTCGCAACTCGGGTGGAAAACACCATCCGAGTTCGCCTTCACCTGCAACCCGCGACGGGATCTGGCGCTGCGCTATGCCGATGGCTCCGCACCAGCTCCCCACCACCCATTCGGGTAAATCCACCAGCCAGAGCGAACTAAGGACTGGATAAAACTTGGGGGCAAGGTCAGATCATCTGGACCGAAGTCCCATGTTGCGGGCAACCTCGAACACGCCGATACCATTTCGGAGTTCGTTGACCGCATAGAAGTGCCGCAGGCTGTACACCGTGTACTTCTCACCGAAGCTGCTCCGCTCGATCCCGGCCTCTCGTAGAGTTGCATTCAACTGATCGATGAGTGTGACGATCTTCGATCCGTCTGGCATGACGAACAGCAATCCGTCGGGATCTTCCGCTCGCCGTTTTGTCAGGAATTTGTCAAGTCGCTTAGCTGCGACCGTGCCGCCGATGGCAACCCGCTCCCCCGTCTCGCCCCTCAACATGGTAATGCTGAAACAGATCGTTCGAGTTTCGAAGAAGATGCGCCTCGATCACATGGACTCAAAAGAGCAGAATTGGAGACGGTGTTCGGGTGACAGGCCGCACGACTTCCAAGTCGTGCTAAGTCGTGCTCGCTGCAACAAGATTCTCGACATCGATCGGAAGTGAGCCCGCACCTCCACCAAAACTATTCAGGAGTACTACCAAATCGAGCGATGGAATTTTGGTCAGCCCACAATAACAATAGAGTTGTTCAACCGGTCAGCGAGCTCTAAGGAAGCTCGTCCGCTCTTTTCCGAGCGAGGGAATGGGCACACCCCTGGAGTAGCTACCCTTCTGCTTCGTGACTGCTACGCAAAGCGCAACTCGCCAGCGGCATTGCTCGTGATCGCTCGGCTTGTGCGGAGCAGGGCGACAGTCTGCGTCTGATTGTTAGAAGATCAATCGACCTACATCAACACGCTGGGCTATCCGGTCGCATTGTACGTTTCTCGGAATTCCTCACCACCATGGGCAGGGAGCAGGAGAAATGCCAGAGCCAACCCTTACTCCAAGCAATATTACGCTAACTCCAGGTCAAACTTACAATCTCTCGGATCTTTTTACTTATGACTTTGGCACAGATTCTAACGTAGGGTATACATTTGTTGAGTTTGACCAGCTAACCTCAAATGCGACCTTCGCAGGTGCGCCCCTCGTAAATTTTCCTCCCGATCCGTATTACGATTACGAGATGTTGGGCAACGATACGAGTGTTCCTCACGGCGACTTTTTTGCAGGTACCATAACCATAAGCCCCAACTACCAAGGCCGGTCGATCACCATTCCCTATAACTTCGGTTACGACATTATTAGTAACGCCCCAGTTTCTGGTCCCGGCTTCTTGGGCGAGCTCCCCGCAACCTTCAACGTCGCTAATGCTCCTCCAACAACAACCTCCCACGTAAATTTTGACCTAACGGTTCCTCTTTATCCGAATGGCCCACAAATCCCAACGTACGGGAACTATGGAGGACCGGGCTATACCGGCGGAGCGATTGGAGGAAACAATTTTGACGTTCCACCGGTCGACGCCCTTGATCAACTTTTTCAGGCTCACGATCTCGCATACAGTGAGGCCGGAAGTGCGCCTAATGAAACGGCTCAGACACAAGCCAAAATACTAGCTGACCTGACTCTTCTTTCTGGAATATCCCAAATTGCTCCTAGTGAATTAGATGCGAATGGCCACCAATACGCCGGCCTAACGATGATAGCTTTTATTCAACAAATAAACCAAATCGCACCAACGGTGTTTGATGCGCAACAGCTACAATCCAACGGGTTAACCCTGCAAAGCATGCACCAATACGTGACTGCTGCTGCAAATCAAATTGCATTGTCGGGGCATGGACTTCTCGGCTTTGAGATAGAAGGTTATGTTTCTGGCGCAACTGTTTTTGCCGACGCAAATGGAAATGGAAGCTTAGACTTCGGTGAAGTATCTGCCACCACTGGCACTAATGGCAATTTCACGCTTGACATCGGCACTGGCCCCTGGGTTGGCTTTGACGGGACTGGGCCAATGATCGCGACGGGGGGAAGTGACGTTTCGACTGGCCTCCCATTCAAAGGTGAACTGACTGCCCCAGAGGGTTCAACCGTTATCACACCGCTAACCACCCTGGTCACTGTAGTTGGCAATCAGGGCGAGGTATTAGCAAGCCTCGGGCTTCCTGCAGGAATAGACCTCACCACCTTCGATCCGATCGCAGCGGCAAAAGCCGGTAGTGCTGATGGTGCTGCGACGGAACTTGCTGGCGCCAAGGTCTACGATACGGTCGAGATGATCGCCGCAGCACTAGCGGGACCAGGTGGCACATTCGGCCACGCTCTTCAGGCGGCGTTCGCTTCCCTGGCAACTACACTTGAAGGTTCGGGGATCAATCTCAGCGACAAGACGGCTCTCAGCGGATTGATTACCCAAGTCGCCCATACTGAAAACGTCAGTCTCGCATCGGGCGTTGCGGATGCAGTTGCCTCGATCATCGCAGCTGGCAATACGGCACTGGACCATGTTCTCCAGGTAGACCAACCCGGCACCACATTGTTGAGGGATGCCGCCGGTGTGGAGCTGGTCGAGCAAGGCGCAGCATCGACTGCGATCACCAACGCTGCAGATAGCCCGTCGCAGCTTCAGGCCGTAGCGAACCTGTTCACAGGCGCCAACCTCGATCACTTGATCACACAAGCGCAGACAGAGACGCAGAACCCAGGTCAAGATTTAGGACCAATCGCCTTTGATGGCTCTGCGACGACCGACCAAAACACCGTTCTAAATGGAACGGTCTCAGCGGTCGATTTAGCGGGTCACGGCATCACTTACTCTATCGATGGCACGATGCCAGCAGGACTGACCTTCAAATCCGATGGTACCTTCACCTTTGATCCTGGGAGTGCATACAAGTACCTGGGAGTTGGTGAGAGTACGAAGCTGTCCTTCCAGTTCACGGCGAGCGATGGACAGGGCACAGACGGCACGGCTACAGAGACGATCACAATCAATGGGCTGAATGACAACCCGATCGCCGTGCCCGATAGCAACGGTGTGGCAAAAGGAAAAATCGTTTCAGCAGATGCGTCACATGGCTTACTTGCTAACGACAGCGATCCCGACATTCACGATCATCTAGCCGTCGTAGCGCTGGATGGTCAGACGTCATCTGTTGGTCATGCGATCAAAGGCGAACACGGGTCGCTCACCGTCAACACTGACGGTAGCTACGTCTATGTAGCGAATCATCATGCCCATGAAGACGACCATTATCATGGGCCCGGTGGGCGCCTGGCTTATATAACCGATCATGATGCCCAGTCAGACCATCACGGCATAAAGCAGGATGTGTTCGAGTACACTGTTTCCGATGGCCACGGTGGCCTTTCCACGTCCACCCTTAGTTTTGTGGTTTTCGATAAAGGCACGACCTATCTGTCCGGCGTGAACACGACGTTGACGGCTGGGAAAGGGCCGTACATTCTGGATGGCTCGGCGGGCGGCGATACTCTCATTGCCGGAAGGGGTAACAGTGTTCTGATTGGAGGGTCTGGCGACACGCTAATTGCGGGAAAGGGTAACGACACTTTCTTGTTCCGATCGGACTTTGGCACCAACTCGATCAAGAACTTCGACCTGCACGAGGACACCTTGCAGGTTGATCGCACCACCTTCTCCAGCGTGCGAGATATCCTAGCCCACACCGCTGATACTGCTCTTGGAGCCGTGATCTCAGACGGGCATGGGGACATGGTTACGCTGCTCGGAGTAAAAGCCGGTCAACTGCACTTCCACGATTTTGATTTGGTTTAGCTGAGCAAGGCGACAGAGTTCGTGCCCTTTGTCGGATGTGAGCTTGGATGCAGCTGTCGCCAGCTTGCCATAGTATTCTTGGATCATCTGCACTGACGTATCCATTTTGCGGGCGGCCTGCAAAACACCCCTAGATTGCGCAGAGCCTTGGGCGCATTTTAAATTGGCAACTTACCTAGTGGGCCGCATTTCACAAATTTTCTTCTGTGTGAATGTTCTCTAATTTCAATAGCCGTGTGATCAACGATCGTTAGAAGGTAGGTGATCTTTTGTCTAAACCAGGATCGTCTCCGTACATCGGGCGATTCTGTAATCCAATAGCCTTCCGCTGTAGCCTTCGCAGTGGAAAGCGTGCTGGTCAGCTGCGTACTCGGTTTGATGTCGTACCGCTTATCCCTGTTGAAAATGAGCATCTCTGCAATGGAATTTCGAACCACCGCTTCCATGCCGGACACTCTAACTGCGAAGCATGCTTCATCGGCTCCGATAGGAAAGTTGGAATCGAAAGTGACCCAAATCCCGGTCACTGGATATACGTCGGCAATAGCCATTGAACTGAGAGGCAGGCCTGCCAAGACTATTACGCAGCCTGCTAGTGGCTTGTGAATCCGAATATGCGAGCTCGCCATGGAAAACCTCTGTCACTCGGCAGATATGTCTTCCGGCGCTCAGCCCGTGACGTTTCGAGATTGGCTGGGCTGCACGGCCTCCTGTCATTCTGGCGAGGGGCTGCGAGCTAAACAAGACCTAGCCTGTGCGACCGGTGTTGCTGCTAATCTCCGAGCCTCGTCGCAAAGACTGTCGCCGTGGCCTGCTTGCCGTAGTACTCTTGGATGATCTCAACCGAGGTCCCCATGTTTCGGGCAATTTCAAAAACGCCAACTCCGTTATGGAGAGTCGCAGCGAGTAGCAAAGCAGCTATCATCTGTTTGCGGCGCTGCGACAGTTCGTCCTGCCTGACTCATTTGACTCTAATCCTAGCTCGGCCATAAACTAAGATTGAACCTTCGCTGACATTATTTTTCGCAGGCACGCATGAAGCTTGTCGGGAAGGCAGCGCTCCACGCTTAGGAGCACCTCGCATTATTCGCTTCAGTGAATCAATACACCTGCCGCCTTGGTCGCAGGGCGGATTTGCATTGCCTCCAACATGACGAGCCGTCCGATGCCCCAACGTAGCTGAAGTTCTTTAATTCGGAGCGCCGAAAATTCGGAGTGCCGAAATGAGACTGTTTATCTGCGGACGAGCGGCCAGCCATTAAAACTTTGCTGGCACCAATTGCTACAGCGGCCGACCTTGCTTGAATGATGTGGCTTCTATTGTTCTCTTTGAACTGACAATAGGGGGCGGGAATGGCGTACAGCTTCATGACCTTGCCCGGGGTATCTCTTACCGGCATCAATGACTCTGGCCAGGTAGTTGGTAACTATCCATCCTTTCTGTACAGCAACGGCGTCTATACTACATTGAAGGCGGAGACCTCTGATCCTTCGGTATCTTTCACAGAAGCGAACAATATTAACAACCTGGGTCAGATCGTCGGCTATGTTACCCTCGTCAATGGCATCGGTGGCATCGAGGGCTTCGTTTATAACAGCGGCACCTATACAAGAATCGATGACCCATCGGTTTATGATCAAGGAACTTATGTAGAACCAGCAAATACCGCAACAAGCGGCATCAATGACTTCGGTCAGATTGTCGGTCATTATTATGATGTTTATACCGATCAAAACGGTAATTCAGGTCAAACCTATTATGCGTTTCTGGACAGCGGCGGCAACTTCACCCATCTAAACGTATCGGCCGTTCTAAGCGCAGCAACAGACATCAACAACGCGGGTCAAATCGTCGGATTCTACGGCGACACAGCCGGACACAGTCATGGGTTTTTGTACAGCGGAGGCGGTTTCACTACGCTTGATGGCCCACAAGGTGTGGATAGCGTAGATGTTTATGCGCTAGGTATAAATAACCTCGGTCAGATCGTTGGTTCCTATATAGATGCGAACGGCGTCTCTCATGGCTGGGTATACAGCAACGGTAGCTATACGAACTTTGACTACTTTCCAAACATTACGCCCTACGACATCAATGACTCCGGCCAAATAGTGGGCGTGTATAGTGATTTCAGATTGGAAGGGTTCATTGCAACACCGCTCTCGGCATCGCTCTTCACGACGGGCGCCGAGACCGTCAACTTCAACAGTCTGTCGACCGATCAACAAGCCGCCATCTCAAGCGGCGCCGATCTATATAATGGCTTAGGCGACAACGACGTCGTTACTCTTCCAGACCTAGCGAATTACAATGAAAACGTTGGGAACGGAAAGACGCTTGGGTGGAGCGCTAGTAGATCCTTTCATACAGATTCGAAACAGGGCGACCACTATATCGTACACGGAGGTGACGGAAACGATATCATCATTGGCGGGGATGGTACTGATATTTTCGATGGAGGTTCCGGGTCCGATACAATGACCGGAGGCAATGGCTTCGATGTTGTTACGTATGGTTTTGCGAAATCGAGTGTTGGGCTGAAGCTTGGTGCAGACGGCACAGCTTTCGGCGAAGCTCAGGGCGATATCATTACTCAATTCGAGGTTCTAATCGGATCTCAATTTGATGACCAGATTTCTCTTGGTGCGGAAAGCCCACAACTAGTGTTCGGAAGCGGAGGTTCTGACCTGGTCCTCGGCTCCGCTCAGAATGACATCATCTACGGGGATTATCTCTACGATACAAATCCCCTTGGTGACCTCGCATCTGAAATTGCTTTTCTGTCTCAGGTAGGTGTTTCCCGAGATAAGCTCGGGATTGATGGCGCTCCTGGCAATGATGCGATCTACGGATATTACGGAAGCGATAAGCTCTTCGGAGGTCCCGGGAGTGATCGATTATTTGCCGGATTACCCGGCCCTTTCGGCGTCCCTACGCCGGATGATTCCGCAAACGAGCTCCATGGCGGATCGGGAAGTGATGAACTGTACGCCTGGACATTCCAAGACAACCTGTCCGACCTGCTCGACGGTGGCGAGGACTCAGATACCTATTGTGCCGACGGGAAAGACGAGATCTCAACCTTCGAAATCGGCGAAATTGCCTATTACCGAACTCTAGCTAAGGCCGGCCTTATAACAGTCGATTCTTCTGGATTCGGCACAACAATTCGTTTTTTTAGTGATGCATCTCTTCAAGCCACGGTGGTTGGCGAGTTGAAAGTCGATAATGTTGTCTTGGCCACTGACCTGACGTTCGTTGATGCTAGCATCGCCGACATTGCGGCAGTTCAGATCAATCGGCAAATCGATTCTGCTCCAATAATCAAGGCGGAAAACGCTGATCTAATTTGGCAAAAATACACCGCTGCTCAGTTTACTGAGGTTAAAAAGTTCCTCTTCAAAGAACTTGTCGGAGGAGCTGCCACATCCATTTCGGCGAAAGCCGTTAGCGCAATTGTACCTATACTCGTTAAATCCGGTGCGTCCGATGCGATCATAGATTCGTTCAAGGAATTTGCCGAGAAGGCCGGCGCCGAAGTCATTAAGACAGGAGCGACAAATCTCGTTTTCGACAATCCAATATTGAGTCCGGCAGATATAGCAAAGATCGCAGTCAAACTCACGCCCATTTACCAGGAATACAAATGGGGGTTCAAACTAGGGGAACTACTCACGAAAGAATTATACCTGCAAATATCTAAGGAGTTCGACCTCTTCCTAAACAACTTATTTCCGGTGGTCGATTCACACGGCGTCTTCGTGTTGCAGAATGGTCAGTATGCCCCTGCTGTGTCTGACGGCTACATCTCTGGCGCCACGGTTTTCTCGGACGATAACCAAAACGGTCTGCTCGATTCCACTGAAGCTTTGACGACCAGCGATGCAACCGGGTCGTTTTTCCTTTCCGAAGCCACCGGCCCTCTAGTCGCCTTTGGCGGCACCGACACATCTACCGGGCTGCAGTTCAAAGGCCAGCTGTCGGCACCATCGGGCTCATCAGTAATCACGCCGCTCACGACGCTCATGGCGTTGCTTGCCTCAGATGCTTCAGCCGAACAGAAGGTGCTCTCGTCGTTTGGTCTCTCTTCAAGCATTGACCTTAACACCTTCGATCCTATTGCAGCGACAAAAGCTGGCTCAGCGGATGGAGCAACGACGACAGCCGCGGTTGCCAAGGTCTATGACACGGTCAGCTTGATTGCTTCGACGCTCGTGGCAGCGGGGGGAGAGTTTTCGAGCGGTGTGAAGGAAGCATTTGCGGCTATTGCGGCAGCCATCGATGGATCGGGCATTAGCCTTACCAACGAAGCCCAGGTCAGCGCTCTCGTTGCGGCTGCTGCGCAAACTGACGGCCTAACTCTCGGCCAAGGCGTTGCCGATAGCCTGGCTGCTATCATTGTGGCGAGCAACGTTCTGTTGGATCAGAAGGCTCAGAGTGGTGCCACTGGCGATGAACTGCTTAAGGGCGTCGCAGCCATCGAATGGGTGATTCAGGGCACGGCTTCGAATGCTATCCAGCAGGCCGACAACGATCCGAGCGAACTACAATCCCTAGTCGATGCGTTTACTGGAAGCCAGCTCGACGACGCAATCTCGGCGGCACTGCACCATTTGGGGAGTGATGACACGACGCCGCCGACGCTGACCCCCGTTAGCGATCAGACATTAGAAGCAGCCACGGCTGCCGGGGTCGCAGCATCCTTTTCGGCTGCGGCGACCGACCTGGTGGACGGAACTCTTCCTGTCGTCTTTAAGGAAGACAACACCGTCGTTCATTCTGGTGACATCTTTAGTGTCGGTATCCATACGATCACCGCAAGCGCTGTCGATGCAGCCGGGAACGCCTCTTCAGAGTCTTTTTCGATTAGTGTGGTGGATTCGACGGCACCCACGCTCACGCCGGTAACTGATCAGACAAATGAAGCGACCAGTGCGGCCGGAGCAACGGCCTTTTTCACAGCATCCGCTAGCGATGCGGTGGACGGTACTCTTCCCGTTGTCTTTAAGGAGGGCAACACGGTCGTCCATTCCGGTGACGTCTTTGGCATCGGGACACATACGATCACAGCAACCGCTGTCGATGCCGCTGGTAACCAGACCTCGCAGAATTTCAAATTCAACGTGGTTGACACTACGGCTCCAACGCTGACGCCGGTTGCCAACCAAGCAAGGGAGGCCACTAGCGCCGCTGGTGCCGCAGCCTTCTTCGCAGCTAGCGCTAGCGATCTAGTTGATGGGGCCGCCACTGTTGTCTTCAAAGAAGGTAATACGGTCGTCCATTCTGGCGACACATTCGGCCTAGGCAACCACATCATCACAACAAGCACGACCGATGCGGCGGGTAATCTTTCTTCGGAGACCTTCACCATCAATGTGAAGGATACGACAGCTCCAACGCTAACGCTTATCGCTGACCAAACGTTGCAAGCAACCACTGCCGCTGGGGCAGCAGCCTTCTTTACGACGACGGCAAGCGACCTAGTGGACGGCACTGATGCTGTGAGCTTTATGGAAGGCAACAAGGTCGTCCATTCTGGCGACCTCTTCGGCGTTGGTGTCCATACCATCACAGCCAGCGCTGTCGATGCCGCTGGCAACTCCGCCACAGACATCTTCGAGATAAATGTGCTCGGAGCGGCCAGTAATAATCATGACCCGATTGCACGGTCCGACAGCAATGGTGTTGCGAAGGGAAAGATCCTTTCGGTATCTGCCAATAAGGGCGTGCTCGCTAATGATCGTGACGCTGATCACGACCATCTCTCGGTCGGTTCTGTAAACGGGTCCGTAACAAACCTGGGCCATGACATCAAAGGCGACTACGGAACTCTGACGTTGAACGCTGATGGCAGCTACTCGTATGCCGCTTCAGCTAAAGCCCTTCCATCACAGATCTTTGCTCAGGATACCTTCACTTACACGTCCGCCGACGGACATGGCGGAAGCGACACCTCTACGTTGACGTTTTCTGTTTTTGATCCTTCATTCACCTATAAAGCTGGCTCAAACACCATCGTGTGGGGCGATAATGGGAAGAGCGTACTCGACGGATCAGGAGGCCACGCCGTGGCGTACGGCGGCAAAGGCGCCGATGTGCTGATCGGCGGTAAAGGCGACATCCTAGCCGGAGGTAAGGGGCCTGACCAATTTGTTTTCCGGCCTGAGTTTGGTGCTAACACCATCCTCGACTTCGATGTGAAGAACGATCATCTGCAGTTCGACGATTCCATTTTCAACTCGATTAAGAGCATCTTAGATCATACGACCAACACGGCCTTGGGCGCCGTGATCTCTGACGGGCATGGAGATTCTGTATTGCTGCTTGGGGTCAGCAAATCCCAATTGTTGGCACACAGCAGTGACCTGTTGATCGCTTAGTCACCCAACCTCGTCGCAAACACGGAGGCAGTAGCCTGCTTGCCGTAATATTCTTGGATCATTTGTACAGAGGTACCCATGTTGCGGGCGACCTCGAACACGCCCACGCCATTCCTGAGCGCATTGACGGCATAGAAGTGTCGCAGACTGTAGATGGAGTACTTCTCGCCAAACGTGCTTCGCTGGATCCCGGCCTCCTCAAGCGCAGTATTGAGCTGATCGATGAGAGTGGTGATCTTCGACCCGCCAGGCATAACGAACAGCAGACCTGCGGGATCTTCGGCCCGTCGTTTTGTCAAGAATTTGTCTAACCGTTTGACAGCGACCGACCTAACGATCGCATCCCGCTCGCCAGTTTTGCCTCGCACAACGAAACGATAATTGCTGCGCCCTTTCTCGTCTTTAAATGCGTGAACGTCTCGAACTTTTAGGTTGTTCGCCTCTCCAGGCCGAAAACCGGTGCAAGCGACGACCAAGACATATATCTGTAGCAACTCTCGACTCGCCTTAGTGCGAGTGTCTCTAGCGATGTTGATGCGCTGGCACATCGTCCGCCAAAGCTGGCGAAATTCCCATTGCTCGAATGCAGGCCGTACCCGCTTCTTCTTGGGTGTGTAGGTTGCTGTGATTGGCTGTTTGTTTCCTCGGAGCCCCTGCTCGGCAGCCCATTTCACGATGGCCTTCCCGAGCATCATGTCCCACTGGAGAGTCTTATCTGTGGGATGCCGCTTGGCGTTCTTCGGCAGCACTTCGAACGAAGCGTAGTAATCCCGGCGCCAGGGAATGAACTCCCGCATCACCTTGTCGTTGATGTCCTCAACGGCCATGTGCCCAGCGTACTCCCGCCAGAACTTCGAAACCCGTCTGATCTGCCTCAGCATGCCAGCCGAAGTCTTTCCGTGCGCATGATCCCGCTCGCGGAAGCGGATGTAGTCGTCAATGACGGTCGAAAATAATGTGGATTTTGGCGGCAGGCCCTGCGCGGCTCTGTGTTCTATTTGGAACAGCAACCTGCGGCCGAGCTGCACGGCGGTCTCGTCGACCGCCGTCTTCAAAGACCGAGTTACGTATTTGCCCGATGAAAGTCGCAGGCGGGCGTAGTAGGTGCCGGCTCGGCGGAAAATCGTGAGCTTGCCATCCTCAAGATAGCGAGCGCCGTCCATTCGTGGTGCCCCTGAAGATCAGCAAGCACCACCATGGTCGACAGCATTTCAATTGAAGGCGGACGGCCTAGCCGAGGCGATCCGCTAACTCATTGAAATCGCAACGATAAGTTGCATTAGGCATATCGCCCATGGCAGTGCTTGTACTTCTTGCCGCTGCCGCAGGGGCAGTCTTCGTTGCGGCCGACCTTGCCCCAGGATGCCGGGTTCTTCGGATCGCGCTGCGCGGCGTTGGCCTGCGGGGCCAGCGTCACGTTGGCGAAGGCCATCTCGTCCTCGCCGGTATCCGGATTGAGCTTGTGCACTTCCATCGCGGGCAGGATGGGCGCTTCCTGCTCCGGCGGGATGATCTCGACGCGCATGAGCTGCGCGGTGACGGCCTCGCGCAGATGCGCGCTCATCTCCTGGAAGAGATTGAAGGCCTCGGTCTTGTACTCCTGCAACGGATCGCGCTGGCCGTAACCGCGCAGGCCGATGACCTGGCGCAGATGGTCGAGCATGATGAGGTGCTCGCGCCAGAGGTGATCGAGCGTCTGCAGCAAGATGGTCTTCTCGACGTAACGCATCACGTCGGGACCCCACTGCGCGACCTTGGCCGCCATGTGCTCGTCGGCGCGGGTCTCGATGCGGGTGAGCAATTCCTCGTCCGCGATGCCCTCTTCCTTGGCCCAGTCATCGACCGGCAAGTCGAGATCGAGCACGCGCTTCAGCTCTTCCTTGAGCCCCGCGACGTCCCACTGCTCGGCATAGGCATGCTCGGGCACGTGCTTGGCGACGAGGTCCTCGATGAAGGCGTGGCGCATGTCGGCGATGGTCTCGGCGACGTTCTCGTCCTTCATCAGATCGACGCGCTGGTCGAAGATCACCTTGCGCTGGTCGTTCTGGACGTTGTCGAACTTCAGGAGGTTCTTGCGGATGTCGAAGTTGCGCGCCTCGACCTTCTGCTGCGCCTTCTCGAGTGCCTTGTTGATCCAGGGATGGATGATGGCCTCGCCCTCTTTCAGGCCGAGCCGCTGCAACATGCTGTCAAGACGATCCGAGCCGAAGATGCGCATCAGATCGTCTTCCAGCGACAGGAAGAATTTCGAGCGACCGGGGTCGCCCTGACGACCCGAACGGCCGCGGAGCTGGTTGTCGATGCGGCGGGACTCGTGACGCTCGGAGCCGATGATGTAGAGGCCGCCGGGCTTCTTCACGGTCTTGGCGGGCTTTGAGCCCTTGGCCGGCTCGATCTCGACGGTCTCCTCGGCTTTCAGCACGATGTCGCGGAAATGCTCGATGTCGGCCTTGATCTGCTCGATCTTTTTGGCCTTCTCGGCTTCGTCCTCGATCCCTGCGGTCTCCTGCTGGATACGCATCTCCAGGGAGCCACCGAGCTTGATGTCGGTGCCGCGGCCGGCCATGTTGGTCGCGATCGTGATCGCGCCGGGAACGCCGGCTTCCGCCACGATATAGGCTTCCTGCTCGTGGAAGCGTGCGTTCAGCACCGCGAAAAGCTTTGCGGGCTTGCCGGCGCGGGCAGCCGTGTAGAGCTTTTCCAGCGCGCTTTCCTTACCGAAATCGATCTGCTTGTAGCCGTTCTGCTTCAAGAACTCGGCGAGCACTTCCGACTTCTCGATCGACGCCGTGCCGACCAGCACCGGCTGGAGGCGCGCATTGGCGCGCTCGATCTCGGCGAGGATGGCGACGTATTTTTCCTTCTGGGTGCGGTAGACCTCGTCGTCTTCGTCCAGACGCGCGACCGGCAGGTTGGTCGGGATCTCCAAGACCTCGAGCTTGTAGATGTCGAACAATTCGTCGGCTTCGGTCGCCGCCGTGCCGGTCATGCCCGCCAGCTTCTCGTACATGCGGAAGTAGTTCTGGAAGGTGATCGAAGCGAGCGTCTGGTTCTCGGGTTGAACCGCGACGTGCTCCTTGGCTTCGAGTGCCTGGTGCAGGCCTTCCGAATAGCGCCGGCCCGGCATCATACGTCCGGTGAATTCGTCGATGATCACGACCTCGCCGTCGCGAACGATGTAGTCCTTGTCGCGCGTGAACAGCGTGTGGGCGCGCAGCGCCTGGTTGACGTGGTGCACGACCGAGACGTTCTCGACGTCGTAGAGCGACTCGCCCTTGAGTTGGCCCGCGTCGCGGAGCAGCGTCTCGAGCTTCTCCATGCCGCCTTCGGTCAAGGTCACCGTGCGCTGCTTCTCGTCGACCTCGTAGTCCGTGACCTTCTCCAGTCTCGGCATGAAGGTGTCGATGGTGTTGTAGAAGTCCGAACGGTCGTCGAGCGGGCCGGAGATGATCAGCGGGGTGCGGGCTTCATCGATGAGAATGGAGTCCACTTCGTCGACGATCGCGTAGTAGTGCGGCCGCTGGACCATGTCCTCGAGCCGGTACTTCATGTTGTCGCGCAGATAGTCGAAGCCATATTCGTTGTTGGTGCCGTAGGTGATGTCACAGGCATAGGCCGTCTTGCGCTCGGCATCGTCGAGCCCGTGCACGATCACGCCGGTGGTCATGCCGAGGAAGCCGTAGATCTGGCCCATCCAGCCGGAGTCGCGACGGGCGAGGTAGTCGTTGACGGTGACGACGTGGACGCCCTTGCCGGCGAGCGCGTTGAGATAGACCGCGAGCGTTGCGACCAGCGTCTTGCCTTCGCCGGTCTTCATCTCGGCGATGTCGCCCTCGTGCAGCACCATGCCGCCGATGAGCTGGACGTCGAAATGGCGCTGGCCGAGCGTGCGCTTGGCGGCCTCGCGCACCGTGGCGAAGGCCGGCACCAGGAGGTCGTCCAGCGACTTGCCCGATGCGAGCTGTTGCTTGAATTCGGCGGTGCGGGCCTTGAGGGCTTCGTCGGAGAGTTTTGAGAGTTCCGGCTCGAGCGCGTTGATCGCGCTGACCCGGGATTGGTATCCCTTCACCCGCCGGTCGTTGGCGGAGCCGAAAAACTTGCGGGCGAGCGCGCCGATCATGCCAAATTCCTGTGTTCGCGATTACCGCGTTGCAGCCAAGAGGTTGTCACCAACTTGCCTATCAACTCACCGTGACGCCTCGCGGCCAAGACCCCGTTCCGGGGTCATCCGCCATATAGGTGGGAATTGAGCAAATCTGGGTTCAACGGCCAAAAACGCAGCAAAATAAACGCTATCGCCATGGACGCGACCGGCCAGAGATATGGCCCACCCTGAGCCTTGTCAACGGCGACCGGCTTTCCGCTAATTCATCATTTTGACAGGTTTTTCGCGTTGCCAAGGCACCCCGATTGGGCGAGTGTCCGCCCCGCCCAAATACCCCCTTCAGGATAAGGATTTTCCATGACCACCTCGTTCCCGGTAACGAAAACCGGCCTGCGCTTCGGCCTTGCCACCGCCCTTGCGGGCTGCCTTGCACTGGCGCTGATCGCAGGTCCCGGCCGGGCCGCCGACGACCCGGTCCTTGCCAAGGTCAATGGCGCGGAGATCAAGAAGAGCGACGTCGCGCTCGCCGAGGAGGAATTGGGGCCCTCGCTCGCGCAGATGGACCCGGCGACCAAGGACGAGAACGTGCTGGCCTTCCTGATCGACATGAAGATCGTCGCCAAGGCCGCCGAGGACAAGAAGATCGCCGACGGCGACGAGTTCAAGAAGCGCCTGGCGTTCGCGCGCAACCGGCTCCTGATGGACAGCCTGCTCGCTCAGGAAGGCAAGACGGCGACCACCCCTGACGCCATGAAGAAGGTCTATGAGGAGGCCTCCAAGCAGATCACCGGCGAGCAGGAAGTGCGCGCCCGCCACATCCTGGTCGAGACCGAGGACGAGGCCAAGGCCGTGAAGGCCGAGCTCGACAAGGGTGCCGATTTCGCCGAGCTCGCCAAGAAGAAGTCCAAGGATCCGGGCTCCGCCGACGGCGGCGACCTCGGCTTCTTCACCAAGGAGCAGATGGTGCCGGAATTCTCGGCCGTCGCGTTCGCGCTCGAGCCGGGCAAGATCTCCGACCCCGTGAAGTCGCAGTTCGGCTGGCACATCATCAAGGTCGAGGAAAAGCGCAGCCGCAAGGCGCCGGATTTCGACCAGGTCAAGGGCCAGATCGAGAACTACGTCACCCGCAAGGCGCAGGCCGACTATGTCGCCAAGCTGCGCGCGGAGGCCAAGGTCGAGAGGCTCGACCAGCCGGCTGCCGACGCGGCCAAGCCGGCCGACGCGGCGAAGCCGGCTGACAAGCCGGCCGCCGATAACAAGATGGCGCCCCCCGCGAAGAAGTAAGAATTCGCTGTCACTTCGCTGACGCCAATAGTATCTAAGCATCGTGATGCCCGGCCTCGTGCCGGGCATCTGCTTATCTGGATTTGATTCCCAAAAGGCGCCCCGCGATGTCCTCCTCCGTCTCCCCGCTTGCCCCGAAACATGTTCCCGACATGCCCGTCATCGCGGGCGTCAGGTTGGCAACGGCCGAGGCCGGCATCCGCTACAAGAACCGCACCGACGTGCTGCTCGCCCTTCTGGACAAGGGTACCGCGGTCGCCGGCGTCTTCACCAGGTCGAAATGCCCCTCTGCACCGGTGGAATGGTGCCGCGCCAAGCTGAAGGGCGGCAAGGCGCGCGCGCTGGTCGTCAATTCCGGCAATGCCAATGCCTTTACCGGCAAGACCGGCCGGGCATCGACCGCGCTGACCGCGAAGATCGCGGCCAAGGCCGTCGGCTGCAGCGAGGGCGAGATTTTTCTCGCATCGACCGGCGTGATCGGCGAGCCCCTGGATGCGACCAAGTTCGACGGCGTGCTGGGCCGTCTCGCGGAGACCGCCGAGTGCGGCGATTATCTCGCAGCGGCGAAGGCGATCATGACCACCGACACCTTCCCGAAGGTCGCAACCAGAACTGTGAAGCTCGGCAAGGCCAAGGTCACCATCAACGGCATGGCCAAGGGAGCCGGCATGATCGCGCCTGACATGGCGACGATGCTGTCGTTCATTTTCACCGACGCGCCGATCGCACCAGCCGCGCTGCAGGCGCTGCTCAAGAGCGGCGTCGAGGACACGTTCAACGCGGTGACGATCGACGGCGATACCTCGACTTCGGACACGCTGCTGGCCTTCGCGACCGGAGCGGCAGCCGAGCACGGCGCACCAAAGATCAGCCGCGCCAGCGACCCGCGCCTGAAGGCCTTCGTCAAGGCGTTCAACGAGGTGCTCGCCAATCTCGCCGAGCAGGTCGCCCGCGACGGCGAAGGCGCGCGCAAGCTGGTCGAGATCACCGTGGAAGGCGCCAAGACCAAGGCGTCGGCGCGCAAGATCGCGATGTCGATTGCGAACTCGCCGCTGGTGAAGACCGCGATCGCCGGCGAGGACGCCAATTGGGGCCGCGTAGTCATGGCGGTGGGCAAGGCCGGCGAGCCCGCCGATCGCGACAAGCTGTCGATCTCCTTCAACGGCATCCGCGTCGCCAAGAGCGGCGCGCGCGATCCGTCCTATGATGAAGCGCAGGTGTCGGAGGCGATGAAGGCACCGGAGATCGCGATCAAGGTCTCGCTCGGCCTCGGCAAGGGCCGCGACCGCGTGCTGACCTGCGACCTCACCAAGGAATATGTCGCGATCAACGGCGATTATCGCTCATAGGCGTCATGGCCGAACTCAAGCTGACATTGGTGGTGGCCTGCGCGCTCATCGACGCCGACAAGCGCGTCCTGATCGCGCAGCGCCCCGCGGGCAAGGCACTTGCCGGCCTCTGGGAGTTTCCCGGCGGCAAGCTCGAGCCGGGCGAGCGGCCGGAGCAGAGCCTCATTCGCGAGCTGCACGAGGAGCTCGGCATCACCGTCAGCGAGCCGTGCCTGGCACCGCTCACCTTCGCAAGCCACGCCTACGAGACGTTCCATTTGTTGATGCCGCTCTACATCTGCCGCCGCTGGGAAGGGACGGTGGCGGCACGCGAAGGCCAGACCCTCGCCTGGGTCCGCGCCAACAAGCTGCGCGACTATCCGATGCCGCCGGCGGACATCCCGCTGATCCCGCATTTGATCGATCTGCTGATGTGACGATGCTCTTGCATCGTCATTCCGGGGCGCGCGCAAGCGCGAACCCGGAATCTCGCGCCACAACTTCCGGATTCCGGGTTCGGTCCTGCGGACCGCCCCGGAATGACGGTGTGTGGCTTACGTCTTCCCCGCCTTCTTCACCGCCTCCGCAAGACTCGCCTTGGCCGAGCCGGGCTTGAGCGGCTGCTGCTGGCTGGCATGCGGCGCCCAGCCGGAGAGCCAGATGATGTCGAACGTCGCGCGGATACGGCCGTCGGAATCCGCAAAGCGCTCGGCATAGACCTCGGCCATCCGCAGCATCGTCGCGCGCCGCGTCGGCGTGCGCCGCCGCTCGATCAGCACGTTGGCTGCGCCCATGCGCCGCAAATCCTGCATCAGCGCGAAGGCATTCGCGTAACGCACGACGATGCGGTCGACGTCGGTGACCGGCAGCGCAAAGCCAGCCCGCTGCAACAGCGCACCGATGTCGCGCAGGTCAGCGAACGGCGCGACGCGCGGCGATACCCCGCCCTCGCATTCGGCTTCGGCCGCGGCAAAGGCCTGCCTGAGCTCGGTGAGACTGTCGCCGCCGATCATCGCGGCGAGCAGCAGGCCGTCGGGCCTCAGCGCGCGACGGATCTGCGCGAGCACACCCGGCAAATCGTTGACGAATTGCAGCGCCAGCGCAGACGCCACGAGATCGAGGCTTTCCGGCGCCAGCGGCAGCTTCTCCTCGCCCGCAGCATCGAGCTCGATCCGTTGCACGTTGCCAAAGCGCGTGCGCAGCGCCGACAGGCCGTCGCCGGGGGTCCAGAGATCGGCAACGGCGCCAAATTCGCGCATCACTGCGGCAAGCCGATCGGCCATGTCCTCGTCGACGCGATCGAGCAGGAAGCTGACAGGCCCCCGCACGCGCGCACGGGACTGCCGCACATGCAGCAGCGCACGATCGAACAGGGCGGGCGGGATTTGCGGGGTTTGCGCCATGCTGCTGGTTACGCCGATCTCGACGGGTCTGGCAATCCGTTGTGAGCGGCGCTAGCCTTCGTTCATGGAAACCGTCCCGTCCCGTTCCATCTCCGCCCATTGGCGTGGGGCGCTCTCGGTCGGCCAGCGCATGCTGTCACGCGTGGCAAGGCTCGCACTCGACATCGCGCTGCCGACCCTGTGCGTGTCTTGCCGCGAACCGGTCGATGGCGAGGGCGTGTGTGCGGCCTGTTGGGCAAAGCTGTCGTTCATCGCCCCGCCCTACTGCCCGCGACTTGGCATTCCCTTCGTCTATGATCCCGGCCCCGAGATGCTGTCGATGGAGGCCATTGCCAGCCCGCCCGCCTACCATCGGGCGCGCGCCGCGGTGCGCTATGACGACGTCGCACGCACGCTGGTGCATTCGCTGAAGTACCAGGACCGCACCGATCTTGCGCCGGCCATGGGCCGCTGGATGGCGCGCGCAGGGCGCGAGTTGCTCAGCGAGGCCGACATGCTGGTGCCAGTGCCCCTGCATTGGCGGCGGGCCTGGCGCCGCCGCTACAACCAGTCGGGCGCTCTGGCGCGCGTGATCGAGCGCCAGAGCGGAGTCAAGGTGAAAGGCGACGTCTTGCGCCGGGTCCGCGCCACCGAGCAGCAGATCGGGCTGTCGCGCGCCCAGCGCACTACCAACGTGCAGGGCGCATTCCAGGTATCTGCCGACCACCAAGCCGAGGTACAGGGCCGGCGCATTGTCCTCATAGATGACGTCCTGACCTCCGGTGCGACACTGGATGCCTGCGCCCGGGCCTTGCTCCGCGCCAAGGCGACGCAGGTCGACGCACTGGTCTTTGCCCGGGTTGTGGAGACCGGGTCCCGTCCCATATAATTCAATCAATTCATGAAACGAGAGCGCCACCCGACATGACTGCTGCTGTCGAGATCTACACCCGGCCAGGCTGCGGCTATTGTTCCGCCGCCAGGTCGCTGTTGACCCGCAAGAAAGCCGCCTTCACCGAGTTCGACATCGCCAAGAACCCGTCGTGGCGCCAGGAGATGTATGACCGCGCCGGCGAGGGCTCGACATTCCCGCAGATCTGGATCGGCGAGACGCATGTTGGTGGCTGCGACGAGCTCTATTCGCTCGATCGCGAAGGCAAGCTCGATGCACTGCTCGAAAGCGTCAAGGCGGTCTCATGAGCCAGAATCAAGCTCAAGCGCAGGATCGTACCTTCACCGCCGCCATGGTGCAGATGCGCACCGGTCTTCTGCCTGAACCGAGTTTCGAGCAGGCGAACAAGCTGATTCGAAAGGCGGCGGCGAACGGCGCGAATTACGTGCAGACGCCCGAAGTCAGCAACATGATGCAGCTGAACCGCAAGGCGCTGTTCGATCACCTCGCCAGCGAAGAGGACGACAAGTCGCTGAAAGCCTATCGCGCACTCGCGGCCGAATTGAATATCCATCTGCATATCGGCTCGCTGGCGCTGCGCCATTCGCCGGAAAAGGCGGTCAACCGCTCCTTCCTGATCGGGCCCGACGGCAATGTGCTGGCGAGCTACGACAAGATCCACATGTTCGACATCGAGCTGCCGGACGGCGAGAGCTATCGCGAATCCGCCAACTACCAGCCGGGTGAGACGGCTGTGATCTCCGACCTGCCCTGGGGCCGCGTCGGGCTCACGATCTGCTACGACGTGCGCTTCCCCGCGCTCTATCGCGCGCTGGCAGAGGCTGGCGCGTCGTTCATCACCGTGCCCTCGGCCTTCACCCGCAAGACCGGCGAAGCGCATTGGCATGTGCTGCTGCGCTCGCGCGCAATCGAGACCGGGTGCTTCGTGTTTGCCGCGGCGCAGGCCGGGCTGCACGAGAACAAGCGCGAGACCTATGGTCACTCGCTGATCATCGATCCCTGGGGCGAGATCCTCGCCGAGGGCGATGTCGAGCCGGGCGTCATCATGGCCAAGATCGATCCGGGCAAGGTCGAGACCGCGCGCAGGGCGATTCCCTCGCTGCAACATGGCCGCCGCTTCGGCGTCGCCGATCCGAAGGCAGGCCCTGACCATCTGCACCTGGTGCGGGGATCGGCATGATACGCTATGCGCTCCGCTGCGAGCGGGACCACGAGTTCGAAAGCTGGTTCCAGAGCTCGTCAGCTTACGACCAGCAGGTCAAGCGCAAGCTCGTGACCTGCCCGATCTGCGGTTCGGCCAAGGTCGACAAGGCGATCATGGCGCCGCGCATCGTCGGCAAGAAGGGCCGCGAACGCGCCGCGCCCGAGCCGACCACGCCCGCGCCGACGACCGAGGTCGCACAGCAGACGCCGACGTCGCTGATGCTGGCGCAGGAGCGCGAGCTGCGCACCAAGCTGAAGGAGCTCCGCGATCACATCGTGAAGCATGCCGACAATGTCGGCGAGCGCTTTCCGAATGAAGCCCGCGCCATGCACTATGGCGACAAGGAGCACCGCCCGATCTATGGCGAGGCTTCGCCGGACGAGGCCAAGGCGCTGATCGACGAAGGCATCGAGGTGTCGCCGCTGCCGACGCTGCCGGAAGACAGGAACTGACGCCTCGGTGTCATTCCGGGGCACGCGCAGCGTGAACCCGGAATCTCGCGCCGCAACTTCTGGATTCCGGGTTCGATGCTGCGCATCGCCCCGGAATGACAGCTTGGGTTAGGCGCCGACCAGCACCGCGACGCCGATCACGATGAGCACGATGCCGAAAATCTCGCGCGGCGAGACCGGCTGCTTGAACGAGTAATACGCCACGGCTTGCGCGAACAGCACCTCGATCAGTGCGAGCGTGCGGACATTGGCCGCGGCAGTCAGCGCGAACGACAGGAACCAGAATTGCGAGGCGAACGCGCCCATGAAGCCGGCGAGCAGCGACGGTTTCCAGAGGCCAAGGATCGCGTGCAAGACCTTTGGCGCGCGCCACAGCAGGTAGATCGTCAGGATCAGCGTCTGCACGAACAAGCCCAGCACCAGCGTGAACGAGGACGCCGTCACGAAGGTGACCCCGGGCACCGTGATGATCGCGCCGCGGAAGCCGACGGCTGACAGTGCGAACGCTGCGGCGGCGACGAGGCCGGTGATGGTCGGCTTCAATTCGGCGAAGCTTTTCTCGCCACCGGGACGCAGCGCGGTGGTGACGACACCAACGGTCGCGATCACGATCGCCAGCACCTTGAGCCAGGTCAGGTGATCGCCGAGAAAGACGAAGCCGAAGATCGCGGTCTGGATCGCTTCGGTCTTCAGGTAAGCCGTCGTCACCACGAAGGAGCGATCGTTCATGGCGAGCAGCATCAGTCCGGTGGCGACGATCTGGCTGAGCGCACCGAGCAGCAGCCACGGCCAGAACACCGACGGCGGCATGCTGAGATGATCGCCGGAGGCGACCAGCACCACGGCGAGGAACAGCACCGAGAACGGGAAGCCGAACAGGAAGCGAATGTTGGTCGCGCCCCAGGTGCCCAGCGGCTTCGTCAGCGACCGCTGCATCGCATTGCGAGCCACCTGCCCGAGCGCAGCGATGACGGTGAAGGGAATCCAGAGGCTGGTAACGGTGAGCATGGGCGGGAGCTAGAACAGGAATCGATTGCGGCCAACCTGCAAGCTGAGGCCTGCGCGGTCAACCGCGGCGACGTCATGGGAGCGATGCCCGCGCCACAAACTCCCTGTCGTCCCTGCGAAACGCAGGGACCCATACCCCAGGGAGTAGCTATGCGAAGGCTGCCAACCCGCGCATCCAACACCGTTCGCCACCGATAGATTCCGCAGGATGGGTTCCTGCGTTCACAGGGACGACAGTTGGGGCTAGGTGGTCCCGACCGCTGCCTCAAACCAGTAAGTCGCTGAGGTCACGCCATTCCGGGTTTTCGCGCTCGATCAGGTCGATCTTCCAGTCGCGCTTCCAGCGCTTCAGCTGCTTTTCGCGGGCAATCGCGACTTCCGCCTGCTCAAAGGCCTCGGTGTAGACAAGCCGATGCACTCCGTAGCGTTTAACGAATTCCGAACCCTTGCCGCTCCGGTGCTCTTGCAAGCGTTTCCGAAGCGAGTTGGTGACCCCGATATTAAGTGTTCCGTGATGGCGGCTCGCGAGGATGTAGACGTAATACATGCTCGGAACGCCTGTCTCGGCTAACGACTTGGGCCTGTGGTTATGGGTCCCTGCGTTCGCAGGGACGACGTCGACCGTGGGGCGGATGCTCGTGTCCTATTCACAGCCAGCCTCACACCATCCCTTCCGCCACGACCATGTAGTTCACGTCCATGTCGGGGGAGAGGCTCCATTTGTCGGCGAAGGGCGAGTAGACGACACCGGTTTGCTCGGTGATGACGAGGCGGTTGTCGAGCAGATATTTGGCGAGTTCGTCGGGGGTGACGAACTTGTTCCACTCATGGGTGCCGCGCGGCAGCCAGCGCAGCACGTATTCTGCGCCGACGATGGCGAGCGCAAAGCTCTTCCAGTTGCGGTTCAGCGTCGAGACCACCATCAGCCCGTTCGGCTTCAGCATCGCGGCGCAGCGGCTTAAGAAGACGCCGACGTCGGTGACGTGCTCCACCACCTCCATCGCCAGCACGATGTCGAAGCGCTCGCGCGGATCGACCTCCTCGACCGTTGTGCAGCGGTAGTCGATCGACAGGTGGCCCTTGTCGGCATGCAGCTTTGCGGCCGCGATGTTGCTTGCCGAGGGATCGATGCCGATGACCTGCGCCCCGAGCCGCGACAGCGGCTCGCAGAGCAGGCCCGCGCCGCAACCGATGTCGAGCACGCGCAGGCTTCCGAGGCAGTTGAGGCTGCGCACATTGCGCTCGAACTTGCGGCAGGCGGCGTCGCGGATGTAGCCGAGCCGCAGCGGATTGATCTTGTGCAGCGGGGCCATCTTGCCGTTGGGGTCCCACCACTCGGCGGAAAGTTTCGAGAACTTCGCGACCTCGCCGGCGTCGACGGTCGAGGCCTGGCTGCTCATTGTGGCGGTGGAACTATTCTGCTGCATGCTCATGACAACGCGCCGTCCTACCGCACGGTGATGGAATTGCGGAAGGCGAGTGGGGACGCGATGGTCTCGATCTTCTCGATCCCCTCGCCCACGCCGCGGATCGTCACATCGCCGTAGTTGAAGATGCGGCCCAGAATGCTCTGGTCGACATCCACACTTTCAACCTTGTCGAGGCTCATTTCAAAGGTCTTCCGGGTGATGAACCCGGCCTTATGCACAACCCTGAAATTGGTCACGTCGGTTTCGGTCGTGAAGCGGTGGAACCAGCCCTTCAGCATCCAATAGAGAGCGACCAGCGCCACCAGGCCGGAGGCCGTGAGGCAGAGCAACACGAGAGCCTCCGTGGCCGTCTGCCGGGACATCAGAAGCAGGACCAGGGCCACGATCCAGGCCAGAATCGCCGGGAAATAGAAGATCCAGTGCGCATTGGTCGAATACAGCACCTTCTCGCCGGGCTGCAGGATCTCGTCGATATAACGCGCCATAACCTCGATCAACCCATTCCCCGCCCCAACGGGTCCATCAGGAACCGGCTTGCCCCCGGCCCCGCCGCTCTGTATACGCGCGGTCGGTAGCTACCCCGCCCAGCGCGGGCCACCATACTGATCCTCAAGAGGGAATGCACGCGTCGTCATGAGCCGCCTCGTGATGAAATTCGGCGGCACGTCCGTCGCCAATATCGAACGTATCCGCAACGTCGCACGACATGTGAAGCGCGAGGTCGACGCCGGGCATGAGGTTGCCGTGGTGGTCTCGGCGATGTCCGGCAAGACCAACGAACTGGTCGCCTGGTGCACCGAAGCTTCTCCGATGCACGATGCGCGCGAATACGACGCCGTCGTCGCCTCCGGCGAGCAGGTGACGTCGGGCTTGCTGGCCATCGTGCTGCAGAGCCTGGGCATCCAGGCCCGCTCCTGGCAGGGCTGGCAGATCCCGATCAAGACCAGCGACGCCCATGCCTCGGCCCGCATCGAGGACATCGACGGCACCGAGATCATCAACCGCTTCAAGGAGCGCAAAGAGGTCGCGGTCATCGCCGGCTTCCAGGGCATCAATCCCGAGACCGGGCGAATCACCACGCTCGGCCGCGGCGGCTCCGACACCTCGGCGGTTGCGATTGCCGCCGCCGTCAAGGCGGATCGCTGCGACATCTACACGGATGTCGATGGCGTCTACACCACCGACCCGCGGATCGTGCCGAAGGCGCGCCGGCTCGACAAGATCGCGTTCGAGGACATGCTGGAACTGGCCTCCCAGGGCGCCAAGGTGCTCCAGGTCCGCTCGGTGGAACTCGGCATGGTCCACAACATGCCGATCTTCGTCCGCTCGAGCTTCGACAAGCCCGAGGACATCGACCCGCATGCCAACCAGCCGCCCGGCACGCTGATCTGCAGCGAGGAGGAGATCATGGAAAACCACGTCGTCACCGGCATCGCCTTCTCCAAGGACGAGGCCCAGATCTCGGTGCGCCAGATCGAGGACAAGCCGGGTGTCGCCGCCTCGATCTTCGGGCCGCTCGCGGACGCCAACATCAACGTCGACATGATCGTGCAGAACGTCTCCGAGGACGGCAAGACCACCGACCTGACCTTCACGGTGCCGGCGACCGACTACGCCCGCGCCAGGGATACGATCACCGCTGCCAAGGCCAAGATCGGCTATGCGCGGCTCGACAGCGCCACCGACGTCGCCAAAATTTCCGTGATCGGCAGCGGCATGCGCAGCCATGCCGGCGTCGCTGCCCAGGCGTTCTCGGCCCTCGCGGCGCGGAATATCAACATCCGCGCCATCACAACCTCCGAGATCAAATTCTCGGTTTTGATCGACACCGCCTATACCGAGCTTGCGGTGCGGACCCTGCACACGCTCTACGGTCTCGATCAGGTTTAGACGAATTTTCTGTTAGCGGCCGCAGCAAACGCGAAGGTGTACACACCTTCGCGTTTGGCAGGCGTTTTGCTTGGCAAAACAAGCCTCAATTCGCTATACGGCGAACAGGGTGGGCTGCCGCAGACTGTGCCCCAGTTCAGGCGGTGCCGATTCGGCACAAGCGCCAGATCCCGGAGGATTTGGGCTCGTGCCGGCGCCGGACGAGCAAATTTGTTGTTTTTCTGGAGTTTTGGGCCAGCCGCCGGCTACCCCGCCGGGCCAGGCAGATGAAGGAGATTGACGGCACATGCGGAGTGCATCGGGAGGTCCCCGCGTCTTGTTGAGACGGCTCCGCGAAACCATGGCGGAGCAGGTCTCGGCCCAGGAGCGGCTGGACAAGATCGTGGTGCTGATCGCCGCCAACATGGTGGCCGAAGTGTGCTCGGTCTATGTGCTGCGCGTCGACAACACCCTCGAGCTCTACGCCACCGAAGGCCTCAACCGCGAGGCCGTGCACCATACGGTGCTGAGCGCCCATGAGGGCCTGGTCGGCCTCGTCGCCAGCGAGGCGACCCCGCTCAACCTCAGCGACGCCCAGAGCCATCCCGCCTTTTCGTTCCGTCCCGAGACCGGCGAAGAGATCTACCACTCCTTCCTCGGCGTGCCGATCCTGCGCGCCGGCAATACGCTCGGCGTGCTGGTGGTGCAGAACCGCGCCAAGCGCAATTATGTCGAGGAGGAGCTGGAGGCACTGCAGACCACCGCGATGGTGCTGGCGGAGCTGATCGCCTCGGGCGAATTGTCCGCGCTGGCCCAGCCCGGCCTCGAGCCGGCCGCGCGCCATTCCGCGCAAAAGGTCGGCGCGATCCTGTCGGAAGGCATCGCGCTCGGCCATGTCGTGCTGCACGAGCCGCGCGTCGTCATCAAGGACTACATCGCCGAGGACCTGCCGAGGGAAATCAAGCGGCTCGACACCGCTCTCGCCAAGCTGCGCTCCGACCTCGACCGCATGCTGGAGCGCGGCGACGTCGCCGAGGGCGGCGAGCACCGCGACGTGCTCGAAGCCTACCGCATGTTCGCAAACGACCAGGGCTGGTCGCACAAGCTGCACGAGGCGGTCGCGACCGGCCTCACCGCGGAAGCCGCGGTCGAGCGCGTGCAGTCCGACACCCGCGCGCGCATGCTGCGCTCCACCGATCCCTATTTGCGCGACCGCCTGCACGATCTCGAAGACCTCGGCTACCGCCTGATGCGGCAGCTCGTCGGCCAGGACCACGCGCCGTCCCGCGAGCAACTGCCCGACAACGCCATCGTCATCGCCCGCGCAATGGGCCCGGCGGCGCTGCTCGACTACGACCGCAAGCGGCTGCGCGGCATCGTGCTGGAGGAAGGCACCGCCAACTCGCATGTCTCGATCGTGGCGCGCGCGCTCGGCATCCCCGCGGTCGGCGAGGTGCCGAACGCGCCGGGTATCGCCGATCCCGGTGATGCCATCATCGTCGACGGCACCTCCGGCTCGATCTATGTGCGGCCCTCGCAGGAGATCGAGGCCGCCTATGCGGAGCGCGTCCGTTTCCGCGCGCGCCGCCAGGCGCAGTATCTGGCGCTGCGCGACCGTCCCTGCGTCACCAAGGACGGCGAGGCGGTCGAGTTGATGATCAACGCGGGCCTTGCGATCGACCTGCCCCATATCGACGACACCGGCAGTGCCGGCATCGGCCTGTTCCGCACCGAGCTGCAATTCATGGTCGGCCAGAGCCTGCCGCGCACCAGCGACCAGCTCGCGCTCTACCGCACCGTGCTCGATGCCGCCGGCACCAAGCCGGTCACCTTCCGCACCCTCGATATCGGCGGCGACAAGGCGCTGCCCTATATGGAGGCGGTGATCGAGGAAAATCCCGCGCTCGGCTGGCGCGCGATCCGGCTTGGCCTGGACCGCCCCGGCCTGCTGCGCGGCCAGATCCGCGCACTGTTGCGCGCCGGCGGCGGCCGCGCGATCCGTGTGATGTTCCCGATGATCTCGGAGGTCGGCGAATTCGATTCGGCGAAGGCGCTGGTCGAGCGCGAGCTGACCTATTTGCGCCAGCACGGCCATACGCTGCCGGAGCGCATCGACATCGGCACCATGGTCGAGGTGCCGGCGCTGCTCTACCAGCTCGACGAGCTCCTGAAGAAGGTCGACTTCATCTCTGTCGGCTCCAACGATTTGTTCCAGTTCCTGTTCGCGGTCGATCGCGGCAACGCCAAGGTCTCGGAGCGGTTCGACACCATGTCGGCACCGATCCTGCGCGTGCTGCGCGAGATCGTGCGCAAGTCCAATGCCGCGAAGAAATCCGTCTCGCTGTGCGGCGAGATGGCGTCCAAGCCGATCGGCGCGCTGGCGCTGATCGCGATGGGTTACCGCTCGCTGTCACTGTCGGCGACCGCGCTCGGGCCGGTGAAGGCGATGGTCCTCGACCTCGATGCCAAGAAGGCCGGCGCGATGCTCGATCCGCTCCTGGACGCGCCGACCGGCACCGTCTCGATCCGGCAGAAGCTGACGCAATTTGCCGAGGCCGAAGGGCTGTCGTTGTAGCGGGCCGGTCCGAAAGCCGTCCCGACTCGTCCCCTTTTTGCACCTGAGACTTGATCGATGTCGTCACTCCCCGAAGCCAAACTGGACGTCCTCCTTGCACATCACGCCTCTCTCGAGGCCGAATCGCTCGGCCAGCTCTCCTCGGAGCGTTATGTGCAGATCACGCGCGAGCTCGCCGAGATCGGCCCGCTCATCGACGCGGTGAAGACTTATCGGTCTGCGGTGAAGGAGCTCGCCGACACCGAGGCGCTGATCGCCGATCCCGCGACCGATGCCGAGATGCGCGGCATGGCCGAGGCCGAGCGCGACGAGCTCTCGTCCAGAATCGAGGATCTCGTGCAGAAGATCCGCGTGGCACTGCTGCCCAAGGACGCCATGGACGACCGCAACGTGATGCTGGAAATCCGCGCCGGCACCGGCGGCGACGAGGCCTCGCTATTCGCCGGCGACCTGTTCCGGATGTATGAGCGTTTTGCCGGTTTGCAGGGCTGGAAGGTCGAGGTGATCTCGGCGAGCGAGGGCACGGTCGGCGGCTACAAGGAAATCATCGCCGAGGTGCAGGGCCGCGGCGCATTCTCGAAGCTGAAGTTCGAATCCGGCGTGCACCGCGTGCAGCGCGTGCCCGACACCGAGACGCAAGGCCGCATCCACACCTCCGCCGCAACGGTCGCCGTGCTGCCCGAGGTCGAGGATGTCGATGTCGACATCAAGAACGAGGATCTGCGCATCGAGACCATGCGCGCGGGCGGCGCCGGCGGCCAGCACGTCAACAAGACGGAATCGGCGATCCGCATCACCCACATTCCGACCAGCATCGTCGTGATGATGCAGGACAGCCGATCGCAGCACAAGAACCGCGCCTCGGCGATGAACATCCTGCGCTCGCGCATCTACGACGCCGAGCGCCAGCGCGTCGAGGCGGCGCGCTCGGCCGACCGCAAGGAGAAGGTCGGCTCCGGCGACCGCAGCGAGCGCATCCGCACCTACAACTTTCCGCAGGGGCGCGTCACCGACCACCGCATCAATCTGACGCTTTACAAGCTGCCGCAGGTGATCGCGGGCGAATCGCTTGGCGAGCTGATCGATGCGCTGACCACGGAGCACCAGGCCGCCCAGCTCGCGGCGCAGGGTGCTGCGGCCTAAAGCGCGATGAGATTAGCATGAATCGTCATCGCGCTTTAGGTTGTTGTTTGAGCATGATCTTTTCGGAAAACCGCTCCACACTTTTTCCGGATCATGCTCTAACGCCCCTTCGTACGGAACGACCGCAGGATCTTGCTCAGGGCCGGGCTTGCCGCGCGCAGCTCTTCAAGATGGATTTTTGAGAGCGCCCGCAGCTTCTGTTCGCCGACGGCCGTCAGCCTGAGACGGACCTTCCTGGCATCCTTCGGATCGGCAACCCGGCTGACCAGCTTGAGCTTCGTCATCCGGTCCATCAGCTCGACCGCGGTGTGATGCCGGATTAAAAGGAACCGCGCGACGTCGCCGATGCTTGCAGCGTCCGGTCCGGCATAGCCCTTGATCGCGAGCAGTGCCTGATGCTGCTGGGGCGTCAGCCCCGCGCGCTGGGCTGCGGCCTCGCTGAAAGCCAGGAAGGTTCGCAGCTGGTAGCGGAATTGCGCCAGCGCCTGATAGTCGGCCTCGCGCATCGCCGCACTCTCGCGCCGCGCCGGCGTCTTCTTCGGTTGGACCATGCCGTGCCGTCCGCCTCGATCTCACCACCGCCGACAGGAGCGGGGCGTCAAGGCTAGCAAGCGGCCAGCTCCAGACCAACCGGGCGACACCGTGGATGCACAGCTATCCGCCGGCCTAAGCGCGATGAGATTAGGATGAACCGTCATCGCGCTTTAGGTTGTTGTGTGAGCATGATCTTTTCGGAAAACCGCTCCACACTTTTCCGGATCATGCTCTATTCGAAGTTGGAGAAGTTCGAGAGCAGGATCTTCACCAGGATGATCTGGAACGCGATCGGGATACGCACGCTTCTTCGCCGGATCGACCGCTGCAACGCGCCCGCAATCTCGGTGCTGGAGAGAGCGCCGGAGGCGGCGTTGGCGATCAGCCGCGTCCACATCTCCGACAGTGATCCGCCGGGCCGGATCGTCGGCTTGATCGTGACGCCACAGCCCTGCGCCCAGGCGATGATCTCGCGTGTCGTGTGAGGGCCGCAATTGCGCGCGGTCGCAAGACGCTCGGCGGTCAGCGCGAGCAGCAGCTCGCGTGACGGCGACCAGCTGCCCTTCGGCGGCTGCTCACCCGTCAGCTCGACTGCAAGCTCCTTGAGCACGTTCTGGGCACGCACGCTCAGCGTCTTCATCGGACCGGGCGCAGGGTTCGACTGACCGGCCGGCGTGCTGCGCCGGCCGTCCGGCCGATTGCGCGCGTCCGGGTTGCGTAGCGCGTCGAGCGCCTGCGGCATCATCCGCTGGCCCTCGCCGTCGCCCGCAGTCCGGCCCGATTCCCGCGGCCAGGATCGCCGCTTCCTGGCCCTCGCCGTTCTCGTTTGCCGCGTCATCTCGCCTGCCAAACCCAGAAGTCACATACTCATAAAGACTAATATATATCGTTATGCGATATGTTTTTGCGAGACAATTTTCGTCGTCCTACGAAAGGCGAAATTGACAGCGAGCCATCACAAGCAATGCTTGCGGCAAGAGCTACACGGGGATGTGACACGACGCGTTCGGCTGGTGAGACCGGATGAGCGCGGCAAACGGTCACGTCCCCCCAACAAACATGCTCGGGAGGAACTTGATCATGACGAACAGCTTCATCAGCCGCGGCTTGAATTCCAGACTTTCGCGCCGGCGCTTGCTGCAAGGCAGTGCCGGCATCATCGGCGGCTCGCTGCTGCCGGCGATGCCCGCCCTCGCCGACGACAAGCCCGCGCTGGGCACCTATCCGGCGGGCGCCTCCGGCTCGTCTGTCTTCATCGGCATCTCCGTGCCGCGCACCGGCACCTATGCGGTGCAGGGCGAGGACGAGCTCAAGGGCTATCAGCTCGCGATCGAGCACATCAACAGCGGGCATGATCTGATCAAGAAGATCTCGCCCAAGACGACCAAGGGCGTGCTGGGCAAGGAACTGAAATTCGGCGTCGCCGATTCTGCCGCCAAGCCCAACGAGGCGGTGCAGGCGCAGCAGCGCTTCATCAGCGAGAACAAGGCAATCATGATCACCGGCGGCACGTCGAGCGCGGTCGCGGTCGCACTGAACAAGCTCGCGCAGCGTGAGAAGGTGATCTTCGTCTGCGGCATCTCCGGCTCCAACGATACCACCGGCAAGGATTGCGTCCGCTACGGCTTCCGTCAGGACTTCTTCGGCCAGACGGCCGCCGCGGCAATTGGACCTGTAATGGTCAAGGCCTTCGGCAAGAATAAGAAAGCGGCTTACCTCACGCCGGACTACACGTATGGTCACACCGTGACCAAGTCGATGCAGGACTTTCTCGCGGGCGCCGGCTGGACCACCGCGACGAACCAGGTCGCGCCGCTGGGCGCTCCCGACTATTCCTCATACCTGCTCAACGTCGCGAACTCCGGCGCCGACGTGCTCATCAACGTCAACTGGGGACACGATGCCGTGCTCTCGACCCAGCAGGCCAAGCAGTTCGGCGTGCTCGACAAGATGAAGCTCGTGATTCCCTACCAGGTGCCGTTCATCGCGCGCGAAACCGGCGGCCTGATGCAGGGCGTCTACGCCGCGACCGACTATTGGTGGACGATCGAGGACAAGTTCCCGCTCGCCAAGATGTTCAACGACGCCTTCGCGGCGAAGTACGGCTACAAGCCGGAATGGGGCGCGGAGAACGCCTATATCAGCTTCGCGCACTGGGCCCACATGTGCGAGGAAGCCGGCAGCTTCTATCCGCCTGACGTCATCAAGGCCTATGAGAAGGGCGAAACCCTCCCCTCCTTCGTCGGCGACGTCCACTACCGCGCGGAAGATCATCAGTGCGTCCGCCCTGTCATCATCGTCAAGGGCAAGATGGAAAAGGACATGAAGAACAAGGAGGACTACTACGACGTCGTCGAGATCGTGCCCGGTGAGGGCCTGATGCAGAAGCCGGACGCGTTCGGCTGCCATCTCGGCGAATACTCGTGAACCTTGGGTTGACCCCTGTGACGCCGCAGGCAGTTGCCACGCCTGCGGCGTCAGCCTTTTGCGGATCGGCGCGTCGGTCCGCGCGGCTCGGAATCAAGACGCATTCATGATCAGTTGGCCCAATCTCATCTCCCAGCTCTTCAACGGGCTCGCGCTCGGCGCGCTGCTCGCACTGATCAGCTCGGGCCTGACCATCATCTACGGCACTCTCGGCGTATTGAACCTCGCGCATGGTGCGATGTTCATGATCGGCGGCTACGCCGGCTTCGTCGCCTTTCAGTACACCCACTCGTTCATCCTCGCCGTCATCGCGGGCTCGCTGTTCGTGATGCTGCTCGGGGTCGCGATGGAGCGGGTGATCATCCGCCATTTCTACCGGCGTCCGCATGAAGACCAGCTTCTCGTCACCTTTGGCCTTGGCATCTGCTTCGTCGAGATCGTGCGGCTGATCTTTTCCAGCCAGTCGCAGATCGTCCCACCGCCACCCCTGTTCCAGGGCATCACCAATCTCGGCTTCATGTACTATCCGACCTATCGCCTCGCCGTGGTCGGCATCGTCGCGATCGCGCTCGGCGCGCTGTTCCTCGTGCTCTACCGGACCCGGCTCGGCATGATCGTGCGTGCCGGCATCGAGGATTCCGTGATGGTGGATTCGCTCGGCATCGATGTCTATCGCGTCTTCATGGTCGTGTTCGGCATCGGCGCGATGGCCGCCGGCTTTGCCGGCATCATCAACGCGCCGGTGGTGTCGCTGACACCTGGCGTTGGCGACGACATTCTGGTCGAGACCTTCGTGGTGGTGGTGATCGGCGGCGTCGGCTCGTTCCCGGGCGCCATTCTGGGCGGCCTGATCGCCGGCGAGATCATCAGCGTCACCTCCATGTTCAACCCCGGCTATGCCTATGTGATGCTGTTTGCTGCGATGACGCTCGTGCTCGTGGTGCGACCGCATGGCTTGCTCGGCGTGCAGGGGCGCGAATGAGAAACGCTCTGATGTCCAAGCAAGCGAAGTCCAGGCAGCTTCCCTATCTGATCGAGATCCTGACGGCGGCCGGCCTGATCGTCGCGCCCGTCGTGCTGCCTCATCTTGGCTTTGCGCCGAACACGGTGAACCGGATCCTGGTCTGGGGTCTGTTCGGCCTCGGCTTCGACATCCTGTTCGGCTTCACTGGCCTTTTGTCATTCGGTCAATCCGCCTTCTACGGCACCGGAGGCTTCGTCGCCGCCTGGCTTCTGACCCGCGCCGGCTTCGGCAACGTGCTGGGCGCGCTGATCATTGGCATGATCGCCGCGGCAGCGACCGGCTACCTCGTCGGATTGATCGCCTTGCGCCGCACCGGCATCTACTTCGCCATGATCACGGTGGCGATCGCCGAAGTGTTCTTCTTCGTCGAGTTCAATCCGCTGGCCGACTTCACCGGCGGCGAGAACGGCCTGCCGGGCGTGCCAACACCGAGCTTCAATCTCGGCTTCACCACGCTGCACTTCGCCGACGGTTGGTCGCTCTACCAGTTCATCGCGCTCTGCTACTTCATCGGCATCGTGATCGCGCTCAGGATCGTGCGCTCGCCGGTCGGCGCGATCTTCAGCGCGATCCGCGACAATCCGCTGCGTGCCACCGCGGTTGGCCACAACATCCACGGCTACAAGCTGACCGCCTTCGTGATTGCCGCCGCCTATGCCGGCTTCGCCGGCGGGCTGCTCGGCGTGCTGCAAGCCTTCATGCCGCCGGACGCGTTCACGTTCGACACCTCCGGGCAGCTCGTGATGCAGACCGCGATCGGCGGCCGCGGCACGCTGTTCGGCCCACTGGTCGGCGCCGCCGTCTGGCTGTTCCTCCAGGATTTCCTGCAGGCCGCGATGGGATTAGGCGCCGCCTGGAAGCTCGTGCTGGGCGTCGTCTTCGTGGCTTTGGTCTGCTTTCTGCGTGGCGGCATCGTCGGCGGCCTCATCGATCTCTACCGCTTCGTCACGGGCAAGCGCGCCGCCGCTCCGGCCGAGGAAGCGCCGGCAGTCGTGGACCCGCAGGCCGCGGAGGCCGAAATAGCGGAACGAGCGCCTGTCGTTCCTGCACCGGCGGGCCGCCATTCGGGTCCAATCCTTCAAGCCACCGGCCTGACCAAGCGCTATGGCGGCCTCGTCGCCAACAGCGATATCGACTTCAGCGTCAATCACGGCGAGCTGCGCGGCATCATCGGCCCCAACGGGGCCGGCAAGTCGACCTTCTTCAAGATGCTGACCTGCGAGATTGCACCGACCTCGGGCCGCATCATCTTCGAAGGCCGCGACATCACCGGACAGCGCATCGCCGACGTCTGCCAGCTTGGGCTCACCAAGAGCTATCAGGTCAACCAGCTCTTCGCCGGCCTGACGGTGCGGCAGAACTTGACGATCGCGGCGCTCGCCAAATTGCGCGGCAAGTTCCGCCTCGACCTGTTCCGCAAGCCCTCCAGCGTGAAAGGCCTGTCCGAGCAGGTGGAGCACACGCTCGCGCTGGTCAATCTGGCCGCGCGGGCCGACACGCCGGTTGCCGAGCTCGCCTATGGCGAAAAGCGCCGGCTGGAGATCGGGCTCGCGCTCGCAACCTCGCCTCGCCTGTTGCTGCTCGACGAGCCGCTTGCGGGCATGAGCCCGCGCGAGAGGGTCGAGACCGTCCGCCTGCTCAAGGCCATCGCGCGCGACCGCACCATGATCATCATCGACCACGACATGGATTCGCTGTTCGAGCTGGTCGAGCGCGTTACCGTGCTCCAGGAGGGCCGTGTGCTGCTCGAGGGCACGCCGGAGGAGATCAGGACCAACGCTGCCGTGCAGGAAGCCTATCTCGGCGGCGTGCATGGAGAGATCGCCGCATGAGCCTGATCGAGGTCAATGGCCTGAACAGCTATTACGGGGACTCCCACATCCTGTTCGACGTCGCCATGCGCGTCGAGCGGCACGAGGTCGTCGCCCTGCTCGGCCGTAACGGCGCCGGCAAGAGCACCACGTTGAAGAGCCTGATGGGCGTGGTGACGCCGCGCAGCGGCACCGTGATCTTCGACGGCACCGACATCGCCGGGCGCCGCAGCCACAGGATTGCTCGGGCCGGCATGCAGCTCGTCCACGAGGAGCGCCGTATCTTCGGCAGCCTCAGCGTCGAGGAGAACATCGTCATTGCCGGCTTCACCGCGGAGAATCGCTGGCCGCTCGATCGTATCTACGAGATGTTTCCGCGGCTGAAAGAGCGGCGCGGCAATCGCGGCAACGAGCTCTCGGGCGGCGAACAGCAGATGCTGGCGATCGCGCGCGCGCTGGTGCGCGATCCCAAGATCATCCTGCTGGACGAGCCGTTCGAAGGGCTTGCCCCCGTGATCGTCCGAGATCTCGTCAAAGCATGCGGCGATCTCGCCGCAGCCGGCCAGACCATCGTGCTGGTCGAACAGAATCTTGCGGCAACGCTGGCACTCGCCAAGCGCATCTACATCATCAACAACGGCCACATCGTGCACGAGGGGCCGGCCCAGGAATTGAAGGCGCAGCCGCAACTCCTGCAACGCTGGCTCGGCGTATGATCCGCCGTACCGGATCAACCGCCGAGCGCGGCCATCAGCCGCCTGGCGTGGTCGGCCAGCACCGCGGGATCCTCCTGTCGCGTCTGCGGCGGCAGCAATTCGACGCCTGCCCTGACCGGCATGACGTGCATGTGCAGATGCATGACCACCTGCCCGCTGGCGGGCTCACTGAATTGCTGGATAATGATGCCCTCGGCGGCGAACGCCTTCATCGCCGCGATCGCGATCCGCCTGGCCGCACGTGCCACCTCGGCAAGGTCGTCCTCGGCGATGTCCAGGATACCGCGCGCGGGCGCCTTGGGGATCACCAGGGTATGGCCGGGCGAGCGCGGCATGATGTCGAGAAAGGCCAGCACACGATCGTTCTCGTAGACCTTGAGGCAGGGAATTTCGCCGCGCAATATCTTTGCGAACACATTCTGATCGTCATAGGTCGTCATGGCTGTCACCGTGCGTTTTCGCCGATCAAACGCGACCGCTTCCGTTGACGCAAGCATGGCCATCGTCCTATCCACGTGCCAGGCAGGACAGGTCCAGCGGTGGCAGATTTCGTTCCCGGAAACAGCATCGAGAGCACGCGGCGCATTTTGGCGGCGCGGCTGAGATCGGCCGCCATCGACGAGGCCGAGATCGAGGCGCGTCTGCTCGTCGGGGCTGTGCTGGGCCTCGATCTGACCGGGCTGATCACGCAGGCGGACCGCCCGCTGACGGCGACCGAGGTCTCGCAACTCGAACGCTACGCGCAGCGGCGCCTCGTGGGCGAACCGGTCGCGCGCATTCTCGGGGCCAAGGAATTTTGGGGCCTCACCTTTCAGCTCTCGGACGCAACGCTGGTGCCGCGGCCCGACACAGAGACCGTCGTCGAGTTGGCGCTAGAGATTTTTCGCGAAAGTCCCGTCTCCGGAAGGCCGCCGCGGATCGCCGATATCGGCGTAGGTTCAGGTGCGATCCTGCTTGCGCTGTTGCACGAGATTCCGGATGCGTTCGGCGTCGGCACCGATGTCAGCCTGACCGCGCTCGGCACCGCAAAGAGTAACTCCGCAGCACTTGGTCTCGCCGACCGTTCCGCCTTCATCGCCTGCTACTACGCGGCCGCGCTCACGGGTCCCTTCGACCTGATCGTATCGAACCCACCCTACATTCCCTCGGGCGACATCGCGAATTTGAGCGTCGAGGTCCGCGACTACGATCCGCGCCTCGCACTCGACGGCGGCAATGACGGCTTCGATGCCTACCGCGCCCTGATACCGCAAGCCGCCCAGCTTCTGGCTCCCGGCGGAGCTTTGGTTGTGGAGGCCGGACAAGGTCAGACACGCGGCATTGAAACCTTGATGGTGGCTGCGGCGTTAGAGGTGGAGAGGCCGCCCAAGGCTGATCTGGCAGGCGTCTTAAGGGCCGTGTCGGCCCGAAAAATGCCCCCATAAAAGCCGGATTGGGCTGCAAAAACCTCTTGGAATATCCCGTGGGAACGACTACGTTCCGGTCAAACATCGGTGCCGGCCCCGTAGACCAACGGGCGAGAGCCGGGCTCTCAAGGCGAGAGCTGCACTGGATTGAAGGTTCCAAGCCGCAGGTCCTGTTAAGCGCGATGGCCCGTTGAGCTGCGCTGCTTTCCGACCGCAAAGTGAACGAAAGCCTGATATTGCGCTTGAAGATTTACGCAAGAAACCAGGGCTTGTTTCGGCAGGCAGAATGAATGGGTTCGCTGGCGACGGGCGCCGGCGGGTGGGGAACGCGTCTTTGTTGAACGCGAAGGTCAACGACATCGGCAGGGACCTTGGTCGGGACGTCGGCAGGGATTCGAGCCGCGCGCGGTGCGTGTGCCAAACCTGCGCCGCAGCAATTTAGGTCACTCTCAACAGCAGTAACGCGTACGAACTTTTCAAGGGCTGGAATTAAAGGCAGGACATGAGAAACGGTCAGAACAAGCAGCGGATGCGCAACCGGAACAACAACAACAACAATAACCGGCGCGGCCAGAACCCGATGACCCGGGTTTACGAGTCCAACGGACCCGACATCAAGATCCGCGGCACCGCCTCGCACATCGCCGAGAAATATCTCCAGCTCGCGCGCGACGCGCGCTCCTCCGGCGATCCGGTTGCGGCCGAGAACTACTATCAGCATGCCGAACATTATTTCCGCCTGATTGCCGCAGCGCAGGAGCAATTCCGCCAGAACCAGCAGCAGCCGCGCGGCGGTGAAGAGGTCGTCGTCAGCGACGACAGTGATGACGATGGCGAGACCTTCTCCAATTTCGGCCAGGAGCCCGGCTTCGTGCCGCAGCCCCAGCAGCAACAGCCCTATGTGCGCGACCGCGACCATCAGCGTGACCACCAGCGTGGCGAGGGCCAGCCCTATCAGCGCGACCAGCAGCAGCCGCGCGAGCATCGCGATCGCGACCGTCCGCAGCCGCAATATCAGGCCCAGCCGCAACCGCAGAACCAGCCGCAGCCGGTGATTGCCGATGCCGGCAGCGTCGATCGCCTGCCCTCCTTCATCACCGGCGCGCAGCCGCAGGTCAATGGCGGTCAGGGCGGATTCGAAGGCAGCGGTGGCGGTGAACGCTATCCGCGGCGGCGCCGCCGGCCGCATGGTCCGCGCCCCGACCGCGAGGCAGCGCCGGCCGCCGCCTCGAGCGACGATCTCGCGCCCGGCGAGTAAGCCGTAAAGTGCGCTTCGATTTATCCGAGACTGAAAAAACGCCCCGGTTCGCCGGGGCGTTTTGCTGTCAGCTCCGCGTCACCGTCGTCGAGGACGGCACCAGCACGGGTTTGAGCGATGGAATTAGCCGGGCGCGTTCGCGCTTCGCCGGGATCACGCGATAGACCTGCTTGGTCGCTTCCACGATGTGCACGCCTGCAAACGGCAGCGACAGCGCGGCACCCGCGCGCTCCCACATCAGTGCCGATTTCAACAGCCAGCCGCCGGCATAGGGCGGCATGAACAGCGCCTCGCCCCATGCCGTCGGCGTGAACCAGGTCTGGCGCAACAGGTCGGTGATCTGTGCGCGCGAATACGGCCGGCCATGGCCGAATGGCGTGTTCTCGGTGCGAGTCCACACCCCGCGCCGGTTCGGAATGATCGCAATGACGCGGCCCGACGGCGCCAGCACCCGCCACACCTCGCGCAGCAGCGCCGCCGGATCGTCGCAGATTTCGAGCGCATGGACGAGCAGGATGCGGTCAACCGCGGCATCCGGCAACGGCAGCGAGAACTCATCGACCAGAGAGGCCAGCGCAGGCCGCCCCGTCGGCCATTTCAGGACGCCCTGAGCGGCCGGCATGAAGGCGATGCAGCGCTCCGCGTCCTCGCGGAACAGGCCGAGATAGGGGGTGGGATAGCCGATGCCGAGCACCCGCTGCCCCTCCGCCTTCGGCCAACGTTCCCTGATTCCACGATTGATCAATTGCCGCGCCACGATCCCGAGGCGGCGCGAATAGAAGTCACGCAGATCAATGACATCGATGCTCATGGCCGCAATGTAACATGCGCCCGGCGGCCAGGGCGCGCGGAATATTGCGTTGCCTGCGTACCGTTAACGCCATATCTGTTTGCCGGGGCTGAGCGCGAGGGAGATGTCATGGCCACCGAAATTCGTACTTTCAACTGTTTAAACGACAATTTCGGTTATCTGATCCACGATGCGGAAACCAAGGCAACCGCCTCGATCGATGCGCCGGAAGCCGGGCCGATCCTGCAGGCGCTGGAGCGCGAGGGCTGGACGCTCACCGACATCCTGATCACCCATCACCACGGCGATCATGTCGGCGGCGTCGCCGAGCTGAAGCAGAAATATAACTGCCGCGTCGTCGCGCCGCATGACAAGACGACGAAAATTGCCAATGTCGATTTGCGCGTCGGCAATGCCGATGTCATCAAGGTCGGCAGCCTGCTTGCGCGCGTGCTGGAGACCCCCGGTCATACACTCGACCATATCTCCTACGTGTTCGACGCGGAGAAGACGGTGTTCGCCGCCGACACGCTGTTCTCGATCGGCTGCGGTCGCGTGTTCGAGGGCAACTACCCGATGATGTGGGATTCGCTCCTGAAGCTGCGGGCGCTGCCCGACGACTTCAAGCTCTATTGCGGCCACGAATACACCGCCTCCAACGTCAAGTTCGCGCTCACCATCGAGCCTGACAATCCCGCACTGCAGGCCCGCGCGGCAGAGGTGACCAGGCTCCGCGCCGAGAACAAGCCCACGATCCCCTCACTGCTTGGTGATGAGAAGCGAGCAAATGTGTTCCTGCGCGCCGATGACCCCTCGGTTGCTGCCAAGCTACACATGAAGGGTGCCGATGGCGCCACGGTGTTCGGCGAATTGCGCGAACGCAAGAACAAGTCCTGACGGGGATCGATGCCGACCGCAGCCGAGATCATCGCGCGCCTGGAGCTGAGACCGCATCCCGAGGGCGGGCATTACCGTGAGACGTTTCGCGACCAGACGACCGACGCGCAGGGACGCTCGCGCTCGACCTCGATCTACTTCCTGCTGGCGCGCGGCGAGCGCTCGCACTGGCATCGCATCGATGCGGTCGAGGTCTGGCACTATTACGCCGGCAGCCCCTTGACGCTGCGCATTGCGCATGAGGGCTGCTCGCAGCACGAGGTGCGGCTCGGCACCGATCTCGCGCACGGCGAACGTCCGCAGGCGATCGTGCCGGCAGATGCCTGGCAGATGGCCGAGACATCAGGCGAATGGACGCTGGTCGGCTGCACCGTGGCACCGGCCTTCGAGTTCGCAAAATTCGAGCTCGCGCCGAAGGGCTGGGAGCCGTAGAGCATGATCCGGAAAAGTGTGAAGCGGTTTTCCGAAAAGATCATGCTCAAACTACAACCTAAAGCGCGATGACGATTTATCCTAATCTCATCGCGCTTTAGACGCGATCGATCGGAAATCGGGTGGGAACCGCCGGTCGCACGCCCTATCACGTCGCTCCTCACAACAGGAGCGACCGATGCACGGCACTTTCGACACTTCACACATTCAGATCGAACCGGCCATTCTCTATTTCGGAACGCCTGTTGTGCTGATCGGCACGACCAATGCGGACGGGTCCTACAATCTCGCGCCGATGTCCTCGGCCTGGTGGGTGGGTTGGCGCTGCATGCTCGGGCTCGCGCGGGAATCGCAGACGACCGCCAACATGATTCGCACCGGAGAGTGCGTGCTCAATCTGCCGTCCGCCGGTCTCGTCGGCTCCGTCGATCGTCTGGCGCGGACCACCGGCTCTGATCCGGTGCCGCCGGCCAAGGCTTGGCGCGGCTACCGCTACGTGCGAGGCAAGTTCGGCGTCAGCGGATTGACCGCATTGGCGGCGGAGACGGTCGCGGCGCCGCGCGTCGCCGAATGTCCGGTGCAGATGGAGGCGAAGCTCGCGCATGTCCACGACATGGCGCAGGACGACGAGATCTTTCGCGGCCATCTGACCGCAATCGAGGTGCGCATCACGCGCGTGCATGCGCATCCCGCCATCATGATGGAGGGCGAGAATCACCGCATCGATCCCGACAAGTGGCGACCGCTGATCATGAGCTCCAGCAGTTTTATGGCCTGACGCCGGAGCGGCTGCAGCGCTCCGAGCTTGGACAGATTCCGGAAGCGATGTACCGGCCGCCGGGCTGGCGGCCTAGCGCGGCTTGACCGGCTTCCACAACAGCAAGTCCTTCGCCGCGATCAGGCCGCCACCGGCGATCAGGATCGCGGCGATGGCGATGCTGGCGCTGGCTTTGGCGAAGCCGGCAGCGATCAGGAAGGCGGTCGAGAGCAGCGGTGTTGCGTAGGACGCCGCGCCGAGCACGCGGATGTCACCGCGCTTCATGCCGATGTCCCAGGCGTAGAATGCCGCGCCCACGGGGCCGACACCGAGTGCGATCACCGAGAGCCATTGCAGCGTGGTCTCCGGCCACACCGTGGTCTCGAGCGTGGCATGCATCAATGCGGCAAGCAGCGAAGTGGCAAGGCAGAAGCCGGCGACCGCATCGGTCGGCACGGCTTTCAATCGGCGCGACAGCACCGAATAGCTGGCCCAAACGAACGCCGCAATGAAGGCGGCGATCAGCCCCGGCAACTGGCCCTGCGCAAAGCCAGACGAGTTGCCGGCGAACAGCAACACGGTGCCGACAAGGCCGAGCACGGCACCGACGACGTGATGCACGGCGAGACGTTCGCCCGGCAAGAAGGACGAAAACAGCACGATCAGCAGCGGCCATAGATAATTGAGCAGGCCCGCTTCGGCCGGCGGCGCGAAGCGCAGCGCCAGGAAATAGAGCGCGTGATAGCCGAACAGGCCACCGACGCCGACGGCCCACACGACCGGCGGCTGGCGCAGACTCGCTGCCACTCCGCTGCGGCCGATCCAAGTCAGGAGACCGACGAGGCCGCCGATCGCGAATGTCATCGCAGCGAGCTGGAACGCGGGGATCTTGCCGGTCGCGACCGTCATCACCGCGAGCAGGGACCACATCAGGATTGCTGTCAATCCGATCAGCGTCGCGGTGCGGGGAGTCATCAGCCACATACTCTCGTCATGGCCGGGCTTAGCCATCTGAAGGACGGCGTCGCTTCCGCTCGCCTATGCCCGGCCAGCCACGTGGGTTGGAGGCCGATGGTTTTAAGGCCGTGGATGCCCGGGACAAGCCCGGGCATGACGATATTATTGGTATGGCCGCGTGTGATGCTTGCGTATCACACCATGTACTGGCCACCGTTGACCGACAGTGTCGAACCTGTGATGGCGCCGGCCTCATCGGCCGCGAGGAACACCACCGCGCGGGCGATCTCTTCGGGCTCGCCCAGGCGTCCGATCGGGATCAGCGGCAGGATCGCCTTTTCCAATACGTCCTTCGGCACCGCCTGCACCATCTCGGTGTTGATGTAGCCAGGGCAGATCGCATTCACGGTGACGCCGCCCTTGGCGTTCTCGATCGCGAGCGCCTTGGTGAAGCCGATCTCACCGGCCTTCGCCGCGGAATAGTTCACCTGGCCGAACTGACCCTTCTGGCCATTGATCGAGGAGATGTTGATGATGCGGCCGAATTTACGCGCACGCATGCCCTCGATCACCTGGCGCGACATGTTGAACAGCGAGCCGAGATTGGTGCCGATCACGGCATTCCATTGCTCGAGGCTCATCTTGTGGAACGCGCCGTCCTTGGTGATGCCGGCATTGTTGACGAGCACGTCGACCGGGCCGACCTCGGCCTCGACCTTCTTCACACCCTCGGCGCAGCCGTCGAAGGAACTGACGTCCCACTTGTAGACGTTGATCCCGGTCTCGGCCTTGAACTTCTCCGCCGCCGCATCATTGCCGGCATAACTCGCCGCAACCTTGTAGCCGGCCGCCTTCAGCGCCTTGCTGATCGCAGCACCGATACCGCGCGTACCACCCGTGACCAATGCAACACGTGCCATATTGTATTCCTTCCCTCGACGTTTCCTTGGGCGCTTCTAGAGATTTGAGTGATCGTTTTTACTGACGGATTATGCGGGTGGATTGACGGACATCAAGAACAAAACGCCCGGCAGTACGCCGGGCGTTTGTCTTTAGTCGAGGCTAACGCGGTTGCGAAGAATATTTGAGTTGCAACCGCTACCCTTTTTAGCCGCGTGCAATGCACCCGTTCTCAGTCGCGTGCCACGCACATGGCGATACCCATGCCGCCGCCGATGCACAGCGTGGCGAGGCCCTTCTTGGCGTCGCGCTTCTGCATCTCGTGCAGCAGCGTCACCAGCACGCGCGCGCCGGACGCGCCGATCGGATGGCCGATCGCGATCGCGCCGCCATTGACATTGACCTTGGAGGTATCCCAGCCGAGGTCCTTGTTGACGGCGCAGGCCTGCGCGGCGAAGGCTTCGTTGGCTTCGATCAGATCGAGATCGCCGACGTTCCAACCAGCCTTCTTCAGCGCCAAACGCGAGGCCGGAATTGGGCCGGTGCCCATGATCTTCGGATCGACGCCGGCATGCGCCCAGGAGACGATTCGGGCGATCGGCTTCTTGCCTTCCTTGGCCGCCTGCTTCGCGGTCATCAGCACGACGGCAGCGGCGCCGTCATTGATGCCCGATGCGTTGCCGGCCGTCACCGTGCCGTCCTTTTCGAAGGCCGGCCGCAGCTTGCCCATCGCATCGAGGGTTGCGCCGTGGCGCGGATATTCGTCGCTGTCGACCACCACGTCACCCTTGCGGGTCTTGATGGTGACCGGAACGATCTCGTCCTTGAACTTGCCGGCCTTCTGCGCGGCCTCGGCCTTGTTCTGCGAAGCGACCGCGAACTCGTCCTGCTGAGCGCGGGTGATCTGGAATTGCTTGGCCACGTTCTCGGCGGTGTTGCCCATGTGGTAGCCGTTGAAGGCATCCCACAGGCCGTCCTTGATCATGGTGTCGACGAATTCGAGGGCGCCCATCTTGACGCCGCCGCGCAGGTGCTGGGCGTGCTGGGCCATGCTCATGGACTCCTGCCCGCCGGCGACCACGATGTCGGAATCACCGTTGACCAGCGCCTGATAGCCGAGCGCGACCGAGCGCAGGCCCGAGCCGCAGAGCTGGTTGACACCCCAAGCCGGGCTATCCACGGGGATGCCGGCCATGATCGAAGCCTGGCGGGCCGGGTTCTGGCCCTGACCTGCAGTCAGGATCTGGCCCATGATGACTTCGGAGACCCGGCCGGGCTCGATGCCACCGCGCTCCAGCGCGGCCTTGATGGCAATCGCGCCGAGGTCGTGGGCGGGAAGGGTCGCGAAGGCTCCGTTGAAGCTTCCGACCGGGGTGCGGGCGGCGCTGACGATGACGACATCGTCTGACATGGGCATCTCCTGGGGCTTGAGTTCTTTTGAAATGGGGGCAGGCAGGCGACGATAAAAGGCTCGCCAGTCTCACCCGGCATCCTGTTAACGTCGTTGCGGCATGTCAATCGGCCGAGGAGCAGATTCATGCCGCAGCGCACTCAGAATAGCGCATCTGTCGCTTTCGCACGCAAGTTTTTGCTCTGCAATTAACCGTGGCGCACAAAACGGTAGCGTGAGCCCTTTGAAAATGCTTATTTTGTTGCGTTGCGTACTCTTCCCGCCCTGCGGCATAGCCCGCCGGGTTCCCGTTCTCAGCGTTTGCAAGTGAGAGCCCATGGCGAAATCAGACCAACCCACCACAATCAAAAAATACGCGAACCGCCGGCTCTACAACACCGGAACGAGCACCTATGTGACGCTGGAAGACCTCGCCGCCATGGTGAAGGAAGGCGAGGATTTCCTGGTGTATGACGCCAAGACGGGCGACGACATCACCCGCTCGGTGCTCGCCCAGATCATCTTCGAGCAGGAGAACAAGGCCGGCCAGAACCTCCTGCCGACCACCTTCCTGCGACAGCTGATCCGCTTCTACGGCGACAGCATGCAGATGGTGGTGCCGAAATATCTGGAGCAATCGCTCGCGACGCTGACCCAGGAGCAGGAGAAATTCCGCAAGCAGCTTGCCAACACCCTGTCTGGCACGCCCTTTGCGCCGCTGGAGGAGCAGGTCCGCCGCAACATGGAGCTTTTCCAGCAGACCTTCTCGATGTTCAAGCCGTTCGCGACCCCGCAGCGCTCCGCGACGCCGGAGCCTGAGCCCGAGACCAACGGCGAGGCACCGAAGAGCGACAACATCGACGAACTGCGCCAGCAGATGAAGGACATGCAGGAGCGCCTCGAGCGGATGTCGAAGAAGGAGGAGTAGGCGCCTTCGAGGCGCGTGTCCGCGGAGGTCCCGCAGGCACGCCAAGCGTCGTTTCACGCTTGATGCACCCACAATGTCGTCCTGGCGAAAGCCAGGACCTATTACCCCCGACCATTATTGCTGCGGGCCATGCTTTCCCGGCCACCGCTGTCATTCCCCGCGAAAGCGGGGAATCCAGTACGCTGCGGCTTCTCCGTATTAGTCACCGCATCTGGAATACTGGATCGCCTGATCCCGTCTCCGCCAAGGCTCCGACGAAGCTCGCGAACTCGGCTCGCCGAAGCTTCAGCGTAGGCGGCAAGTCGGGCGATGACACCGTGGGTATGGCACACGCGTGCCTCGATCTCGTCATTGCGAGCGCAGCGAAGCAATCCAGAGTCTTTCCCCGCAGTCATTTGCCCGACGATCAGTTGCAAAATTCGCACCCGCGGTCACGGTCCGTAAACTAAGGCGTTTAAGACAATCTTCCCGGATGGCCGCTTAAGCTCCGCCTCGCCGACTACGCCCGTTCATTGTCCCGCTCCCGACGAAGCGCCCTTGCCGATGACGACGCCCAGCACGACAGAGCCGCGCGCGAGCGTCCAGCACGGGCCCGAAGCCTTGCTCGCGCTGAGCCAGCTTGCGCTCGACCGCATGGAGCAGGGTGTCTGCGTCTACGATTCCGACAACCGGATCGTGTTGTTCAACCGCCGCTACGTCGACCTCTTCGACATGTCGCCCGAGGTGGTGCGTCCCGGGACGAGCTATCGCGAGGTGCTCGCCCACAGCGCTTCGCGCGGCAACTTTCCAACGAGCGAGATCGACAAGCTCTATCAGGAGCGCGTGGCCCTGATCGCGAGCGGCAAGGCCTTCCGGACGGAGCAACGATCGTCCAGCGGACTGGTTCTGGCGCTCGATCTGAAGCCGCTCCCCGAGGGGGGCTGGATGACGATCTGCGACGACGTCACCCGTCTCGACCGACTCGAGGCGGAACTGCGCGTGCAGACCGAGCGCAGCCAGCATGCACTCACCAATATGTCGCACGGTCTCATCATGTACGACGCGCAAGGCCGCGTCGTCGTCTGCAACGAGCGGTTTCTGCGCCTCTACGACCTCGACCCCGACATCGTGAAACCCGGCGTGTCACACAGCGCGGTAATCGCGCACTGGATGTCGCGCGGCAATCTGCCCGGAATGTCCGCGGAGGAATTCCACGACAGGCGGATGAGCGATGTGCGCGCCAAGAATTCGGACGCCGTGCTCGTGATGCGCTGCGACGGTCGAATGTTGCAGGCGATATCACGGTTTCTGCCAGACGGCGGCTGGGTGACGGTGCACGAAGACGTCACCGAGCGGCTGCGGTACGAGGAGGCGCTGAAGCAGCAGAACTTCATGCTCGACGCGGCGCTGGAGAACATGGCGCACGGGCTCGCCTTCTACGACGGCGACATGCGGCTCAAGGTCTGCAACAACCGCTACCGCGAGATCTACCGGCTGTCGGTCGAGGAAACCAGGCCCGGCACGCATCTGGCCGAGCTGATCGAGCGGTCGATGGCGAATGGCGCCTTCGCATCCGAGTACAGTCCCCAGCAGATCCTGGAAGCCGCCCGCGCGCGCATCGCGAGCCGCGACGACTCGTCGATGCGGCGGAGCATGGCCAACGACACCGTCGTCTCGGTACGCTACTGCGCGCTGCCCGAGGGCGGCTTCGTCGCGACCTACGAGGACATCACCGAGCGCGAGCGCGCGGTCGAGGAGCTCGGTGAGCAGTACCGCCGGTTCGACGCGGCGCTGAACAACATGAGCCAGGGGCTGTGCATGTTCGACAGCCATCTGCGGGTCATCGTCTGCAACACGCGTTACATCGAGATGTTCGGCCTGTCGCCCGAGATCGTGAAGCCCGGTGTCTCGATGCGAGAGATCATGGAGCATAGTTGTGCGATCGGTATCAACCCGAACACGACGGCGGCCGCACTCTATGCCGACTATCTCGAGCGGCTGCGCGAGGGCGCGCACACGCTGCACCGCCATTTGAGCGACGGTCGCATCATCAAGCTCAACCACACCCGCATGTCACATGGCGGCTGGGTCGTGACCTACGAGGACGTCACCGAGCGCCACAAGACGCAGGCTCGCGTTGCGCATATGGCGCGGCACGATTCGCTGACTGACCTGCCCAACCGTGTGCTGTTCCGTGAGCAGATGAGCGAGGGCCTGAACGAGGTCGCGACCGCCGGCGGCGCGATCGCCGTGCTGTACCTCGACCTCGACAATTTCAAGACCGTCAACGATCGCCTCGGTCACGCCGCCGGCGACCAGCTGCTGTGCTGGGTCGCTGCGCGGCTGAAGGAGCAGGCCGGCCAGCACGCCACCGTGGCGCGGCTCGGCGGCGACGAATTCGCGCTGATCCAGCGCGGGCCGCAGCCGGAAGCGGCCGAAAAGCTGGCGCGCCGCCTGATCGAGATCATCGGCCATCCCCCACCGCTCGAAAATCAGTCGGTCCATGTCGGCGTCAGCATCGGCATCGCACTCGCGCCCGATCACGGGCTGGACGTTGACGAGCTGATGAAGTGCGCCGACCTCGCGCTCTATGGCGCGAAGGCCAAGGGACGCGGCGCCTATCAGATCTTCGAGCCTGCGATGGAGGAAGAGGCCCGCGCGCGGCATGCGCTGGAGGCAGATTTGCGCGGCGCGCTCGGGGGGCGCGAATTTCAACTGATGTTCCAGCCGCAGGTTCGCCTCGACACATCCGAGCTGACCGGCTTCGAGGCGCTGCTGCGCTGGAAACATCCTTCGCGCGGCATGGTCTCGCCAGCGGAGTTCATTCCGATCGCGGAGGAGACCGGGCTGATCGTTCCAATCGGCGAATGGGTTTTGCGCACGGCGTGCACGACGGCGGCGGGCTGGCCGGACATGAGCATCGCGGTGAACCTGTCGCCGGTGCAGTTCCGTTCGCACGGCCTCGTCGCAATGGTCGCGAGTGCGCTTGCGGAGGCGGGCCTTGCGCCGCATCGGCTCGAGCTCGAGGTCACCGAGACGGCCCTGCTCGATGACAGCGAGGCGACGATCGAGATCCTGCATCAGCTCCGCGCGTTGGGGGTGCGCGTCAGCCTCGATGATTTCGGCGTCGGCTATTCCTCGCTCAGCTATTTGCGCAAGTTTCCGTTCGACCGCATCAAGATCGACCGTTCCTTCGTCGGCACCCTCGGCGAAAGCCCGGAAAGCATCGCCATCGTCCGCACCATCGCCAGCCTCGGCTCGGTGCTCGGCGTCGAGACCACGGCGGAAGGCGTGGAAACCGAAGAGCAACTCGACTTCGTCCGCGCTTGCGGCTGCACCGCCGTGCAGGGATTTTATTTCGGCAAGCCATGCCCGGCCGCAGAGGTCGGCCGTACGATCGAGCGTCTGAGCGCGATCAGGCAAGTGGCGTGACAAGCACTCCGCCGCCATGCCCGGGCTTGTCCCGGGCATCCACGCCACTCCTCACACCACGGTGGCGCGTGGATGGCCGCGACACGCCCGGCCATGACGCTGTGGTTGCCTTCGGCGCCAAATCGTAAGGCTGCTACCCGGCCACGGGTACTGCGCTGTCCTGCGACGTGCCCCACGAGCGGGCGGCTGACGCTAGCCCGATCAGCCTTCCCTGGATGTAGTCGCAGCCCCAGTCACGCAGCATGCTTGCTGCTTCCTCGTCCTGCACCCATTCGGCGACGGTCTTGATGTCGAGGCGGCGCGCGAGATCGATCAGGGTCTGCACGAAGGCCCGGTCGTCGGCGGAACGGGTGATGTTCTGGACGAAGGCGCCGTCGATCTTGACGATGTCGACGCCGAGCTTGCGCAGATTGCGGAACGAGGTGTAGCCGGCGCCGAAATCGTCGATGGCGATGTGGCTGCCGAAATGCTTGAGACGACCGACGAAGGCGCGGACGTCGTCGATATCCTGGATCGCCACCGTCTCGGTAATCTCGACGATCAACCGCTCGGCAACGCCCGGATGGGCCTGCATCAGCGATTCGATCGACGCCCACCAGTCGGGATCCATGGTGGTATCAGGCGAGATGTTGAGGCTGAGCCGGACCTCGGGCGAGGCGGCAAGCTCGGCGACCACGAGCTCGAGCACGCGGTGGTCGACAAGGCGGATGAGGCCGAGCCGCTCGGCCACCGGCACGATGTCGGGCGCGAGCAGCGTCCGCCCGTCGCCCTGCTCCATCCGCACCAGACACTCATAGAATGCGCCGTCGCGGGTCGCGGCCGAGACCACCGGCTCATAGGCGAGCACGATGCGGCGATCGTTCAAGGCGGTGACGATCTCGTCGGTGACGCGGATGTTGACGCGACGCTGTGCGTCGCGCTCGGCATTCGGCCGCCAGGTGCCGAACGAGCCGGCGCGGCGGCGTTTGGCGGCGTCGAGAGTCTCGTGCGCGCGGTTGATCGCTTCGTCGGTATTGCGTGCATGGCGGGGAACGCTGACCGCGCCGATCGATGCGGTGATCGAAACCGGGCCCGACTTGGTCGGCACCACCTCGTCGCGAATGCCGGCGAGGAAGCGCTCGGCGGCGACGTTCATGTCGTCGACCGTGCAGTTCTTCAGGATCAGGCCGAACTTGTTGCCCGAGAAGCGTCCGAGCACGTCACCGCCGCGAAGCCGCGCGCGAAGGCGTTTTGCCACGTCGAGGATCACGGCGTCCGCAACATCGAAGCCGAAGGCGTCGTTGACGCGGGCGAGACGATCGATGCCGACCAGCATGAACGCCGAGGCCGAACGGAAGCGCAGGGACTCTTCGATCGCCTCGGCGAGCGCCGCGATCAGATGGGTGCGGTTGAGCTCGCCGGTCAAGGGATCGAGCCGGGCGAGCTTCGCAAGCTCCTCGTCGCGGGCGTGCCGCTCATTGTTGATGCGTACCGCGCCGACCGCACGGACCGGCCGGCCATCGGGACCTGCGAACCAGCGGCCGGTCTCCTCGATCCAGACCACGGGATCGGAGGCGCTCATGCGCACGCCGTATTCAGTTCGGTAGGACGTGCCGTCAGCGCCGTGCACGGCCGGCGACTGGGCAAGCGCGGCCGTGCGCAGCGACTGCGACGGCTCGATCAGGCGGGCGAACTCGGCGCCGGTCGCCAGCCGCTCGGCGGGGATGCCAGGGAAGACGGAGCCGATCTGCTCACCCCATTGAATAGCATCACTCGCGATATCCCAGATGAAGACGGCCTCGCCGAGGGAGGCCAGGATGTCGGAGACTTGCGGCAGGGCAGCGGTCAAGGGCGCCTCGTTTCGGGACAGCGGAGACGGACTCACGGTCCTGAGGATAGAGCGAGATTCGGCTTTGACCCTAGGCAAAGTTCATAAACAATTTGGAAACCACGTTTCGAAGCTGGCCCGGAACCAGAACGGCCCGGCCGGCATAGACCTTGCGAGTACCTCACACGCACGGCGGCCCGCGTCCCGAAACGCGACAGTCTCGCCGGATTTTGAGCCGGATTAACGGTGTTTGCGATGGTGAGTACGGATCGAGCAGAGGAAGCGGAAGGCGGCACAGAGACCGCCCTGGTCCCGCTGACCCCAACGCTCGAATGGACGCATAAAGTGGTGCTGCCGCGCCCGGACCCGAGCTTCGTCACCCAGCTCATCGCCAATGCCGAGCACCTGCCGCAGACAAGCCGGTTGCGTCGGGCGAGTCCTGCGGATGCGAGGCTGGCCTATGGCCACAGGCAGATGCTGGGAAGCGTGACCGCCAGGACGCGCCAGGTGGCGTGAGTCTCTTACCTCTCCCCGCAAGCGGGGCGAGGAGCGCACCGCCGAAGCGGCGGCGGTTCAGGCAACTCGCAAGATCTCAAATCAGCGCTGTGGCGTATCCGGCGACCCCGGCGTGCCGTTGCTCGGCTGGAGATGCGGCGAAGGGATCTCCGGCGAGGGCGAGGCTTGCGGTGCCTTCGGCGCGGGGGGATCCATCAGCACGGATTCGGCGACGGACTGCGCCGACGGCGCGGGCGCGGGTGGCGTTACGGGTACGGGCTGCGGCGCGGGCGCCATGCGCGGCTCGACGATCGGTTCATCCGCCTGCTCCTCGACCTGACGGCGGGCCTTGCGCGGTGCCGGTGCGGCCTCGGTGACATAGGCGCGACGACGCGTGCGCTGGGCGACGCCGCCGATGAAATCGGCCATCGCGAGCAGTACCAGCAGGAAAAAGATGGAGTTGCCGAATTTGGGCCACATCACGAATTCGGCCACGGCCGCGCCGAACACGATCAGCGACAGCAAATGATCCATCAGGAATTTTGCGCCGGGCCGCGCCCCCTTCACGACCTCGAGCAGCAGCAGCACGATTCCGAGCGCGAGCAGGAGATCGCCCAGCGTGACCGGCCACAGTTCGCCGGTGATCATCGGCACCTTGAACAGCACATCCGTGAAGGACACGGTGGGCATCAGGAAAACGATGATGTTGTAGACCGCGAGCGGAATGAGAAGCAGCGGGAAACCGACCATCGCGTGTGCGCCTTCCTGATCGTGACGTCCGGGCAGGACAATGCGGCGGCGAAGCGTTTGCTCCGCCGCCGTCACCGTCTTAACTCACTGATTGGCCGAATCCAGGCAGACGAAAAGTCGCCCCGCCTGTCGATACGCCGGCCTCAGGACTCTTTTTTCTTCAGGACCTGCCGGCCCTTGTACATGCCGGTCTTGAGATCAAGATGGTGCGGGCGGCGGAGCTCGCCGGAGTCCTTGTCCTCGACATAGGTCGGCTTCTTCAGCGCGTCAGCCGAGCGGCGCATGCCACGGCGCGACGGCGAGGTTTTTCTTCTCGGAACGGCCATTATCAATATCCTCTAGGGATTGGTGTTCGGGGCATCGTCCGGCCTTCCGGACGGCTCAGCACCCGCAATACGGGGCGAGCTGAATGCCGATCAAGGCCGGGCTTATAGAGGAAGGCTGTTCGTAAAGCTAGGGTTTTGGACCGGAAAAAGCGCCCGGAATGGGCTCAAAATCCGCGATTTTCCCGCCAGCAGGTCGAAACAGCCTGCGCCCGCGCCATATAGGTCACCGCCAGCCGTCGCACCCCCGGCCCCGGGGCGCGGGCGCTGCGTTTGACCGGATTTGGCAGGATCGAGGCCAAAAGTCCGGCTTCCCGGGGCGAAAGGCTGGCGGCGGACTTGCCGAAGGCATAGGCGCTGCCCGCTTCCACCCCGAACTGCCCCTGCGGCCCGAGCTCGGCGATATTGAGATAAATCTCCAGGATCCGCGGCTTGGACAGGACGAAATCGATCCACAGCGCCAGCGGGAATTCCAGGACTTTCCGGATCGGATCCCGCCCCTGCCAGAGGAACAGGTTCTTGGCCACCTGCTGGGTGATCGTGGAGGCACCGCGGAACGGCGTCCCGTCCTCCTGCGCGCCGTCGATCGCCTCGCGCAGCGCGCCCCAATCGATGCCGTGGTGCTTGCAGAAATGGGCATCTTCGGCCGCGACCACCGCGCGCGGCAAATAAGGCGACATCGCCGAAAGATCGATCCATTGCCGCTGCATCGGCGCGCCACGCAAGCTGCGCCAGGCCATCAGCGTCGAGACCGGGTGTCCGGTGCGGTAGAATGGCGCGATTGCGTAGGGCAGGAGTGCCGTGACCGTAAGCACCAGAGCCAGGGTTTTGACGATGCGAAAAATCGACCTTGTCCTGCGCCACAATGGAAGTGATGAACGGGTCCAGCGATTAAGCCTGTGATAATTCGGGCCTTTTCCAGCAGTTTTAAGGCGTTCCAAGTGATTGACGAAGCGGCTCGCATAAAGGATTGTCCGGCCGAATTTTAGTTCTGGAGCCTTTCTTGATGACCGGCACGCCCCCGTCCGATTTCGCCAAACGCCTGGACAAGACCGCTGACGATACCGAGGCCCTGCTGGCCAGGCTGTTGTCGGACGACATCCTGCCAGACGAGATCGCGCGCCCCAAGCGGCTGATGGACGCGATGCGCTATTCGAGCCTCGGCGGGGGCAAACGCCTGCGGCCGTTCCTGGTGGTCGAGAGCGCCGCGGTGTTCGGCGTGCCGCGCGAGGCTGCCCTGCTCGTGGGTGCCGCGCTCGAATGCATCCATTGCTACTCGCTGATCCATGACGATCTGCCGTCGATGGACAATTCCGACCTGCGTCGCGGTCGCCCGACGCTGCACAAGCAGACCGATGACGCCACCGCGATCCTCGCCGGCGACGGGCTGTTGACACTCGCCTTCGACATCGTCACCCGCGACGAGATCCATCGCGACGCCAAGGTCCGGCTCTTGCTCACGCGGGCGCTGGCGCGCTGCGCCGGCATCGGCGGCATGGTTGGCGGGCAGATGCTCGATCTCGCCGGCGAAGGACGCTTCGGCGATCGCGAGCCGGTCGACGTCGCGCGGCTCCAGCAGATGAAGACCGGCGCGCTGCTGCGCTATGGCTGCATCGCCGGCGCGATCCTGGGACAAGCCTCCGCGAAGGAGTACCAGGCGCTCGACGATTACGGCCGCGCGCTCGGCGAAGCCTTCCAGATCGCCGACGACCTGCTCGACGTCGAGGGCGATGCGGTAGCTCTCGGCAAGCCGTCCGGCCAGGACGCGGCGCTCGGCAAGACCACTTTCGTCACCCAGCTCGGCATCGAGGGTGCCAAGCAGCGCGTGCGCGACCTGCTCGCGCGCGCAGACGCCGACGTCTCGATCTTCGGTGATCGCGCCGCGGTGCTGCAGGCTGCCGCGCGGTTCGTGGCCGAGCGGAAGAACTAGTCCGCAGGACACGAGTTGATTGGGACAGTCCGTCAGCGGCGAACACGTCACCTCGTTCCGCTTGCGGGGCGAGGGAGCGCACCGCCGCCGCTGCGACGGTAACCTTCCGTCTCGGGAGCGATAGCTGCGATGGACAAAGACGATCCCGTCCTCATCCGCTTCCGCAAGATGTCGCGGCCCCTGCGCGTGGTGTATGCGCGGCCGCGGACCTTCATCGCGCTCGCTGCCGGCATTCTGGTCGGCCTGCTGCTGCCCGGCTCGTTCCGGCTGGTGACGCGGCTTCTGATCGGCTGGGATGCGCTGATCACGGTCTATCTCGTGCTGGTCTACAGCATGATGCTGAATCAGGACCATAGCCACATCCGCCGGGCCGCGATCATGCAAGACGACGGCCGCTTCGTGCTGCTGCTGGTGATAGCGGTGGGCGCCTTCGCGAGCATCGCGGTCATCGTTGCCGAACTCGGCACCCATCGCGGCGTCGCCGAGCTTTCGCTCGCGATTGCCACGATCGGACTCTCATGGGCCGCGGTGCACACGACCTTCGCGCTGCATTACGCCCATGACTATTACCGCCACGCCAAGCCGGGTGGCCTGCAATTTCCGAGCGGTGACGAGCACGACCACGCCGACTACTGGGACTTCGTCTATTTTTCCTTCGTGATCGGCATGACTGCACAGGTCTCGGACGTCGGCATCACCGACAAGACCATCCGCCGCACCGCGACCGCGCACGGCATCGTCTCGTTCATCTACAACACGGCGCTCTTGGCGCTGACGGTGAACATCGCGGCGAGCGCGATCGCGCCCTAATCCGCGAGGACTGGATCAGTCGCAAATCTCAGGATTGGGGTCGGCGCCATAGCCGCCGCCACCGCGATATCCGAGATGACAGCCGCGCTTGACCGGGCGGCAGATGAGGTCATTGCAATAGATCTGACCGCTGCCTCCCGAAGCGCGTCGGCCGGCCGCCGCCGCGGCGGCACCGGCCGGCGGACGCTGTTTTGCGGGGCGATCCTGCTGCTGGCCGTCATCGCGCCTGGCGGTGCTCGCGGGCTGCTTGCCGCGCTTCTTCTCGCATTCATTGTCGTCGTTCAGCACAAAGCCGTCGCCGCAGACGATTTTCGTGCACTTGTCACCGTCAGCCTTGAAGCCGTGGTCGCAGATCAGCGGGCAGACCCGCGACGGCTTCGCCCTGACCGCGTCGAGCGCATCGGCGCTTGCCACCTTCACGTCGAGCTTGGTGCCGGCATAGCGGTTGAACTGTGACAGCGAGCGCTGCGAGGCCATGTTCCAGTTGCCGTCGGCTTGCCCTGAGAAGCAGCCGACACGGCCGAGCTCGGCTTGCACCGAGCGGGTCAGATCGGCAGGTGCGTTCGGCGTCAGCGCGGCAACGTTTGTGCCGGGAGTATTGGCTTTGATGGTCGAGGCTTCGGGCGTCGCGGCCGCCAGATTGACGCGCTGCTGCTCGGCGGCGGCCGCCTGCTGCTGCGCCTGCTCCTTGGCCTTTTGCGCGGCGAGCTGTGCCTGCTCGGCGGCCTTCGCATCGGCCTCGGCCCTGGCCTGCGCATCCTTCTGCGCCCCGCTTGCTGCCAGACGATCGCGCTCGGCTTCCGCCTGCTTCGCCTTTGCGGCTGCCGCCGCGTGGACCTCTTCGGCCGCGATCTTGTCGAGCTGGAGTTTTGCCAGGCTCGAATAGAAGCCGTCGGGATGCTGGACCAGGAACGCGTCCCACGCCGCCTTGTTGCCGACCTGGAGCGCAAGCTCATAGTCGCGTCGCACCTCAGCCTGCGCATTGACGGCAGGCTGGGCGGGCGCAACAGCCGCGACCTTGGCCGGCACCAGCGGCACGTCATCGCCACCGAGCGAGCCGTAGACGAACGGCTCCTGCTTGTTGTTGGTGGTCTTCAAGACGTCGTCACGCACGAAGCCGAAAGCGCGGCGAACGTCGAGGCCCGGCGTCGTCAGATGCTTCGCCAACGCGATCGTGAACGGGCTGTTGCTGCCGTCGCCGTCCTGCGCCGTGGAGCCGGCCTTGGCCGAATAGGCGATCAACGTGTTGGGGCTGGTCGGCTCGACCTGGGCGAGGCCGCGCCCGATCCCGCGAGTAGCGAGCGTGCGCTTCATGGTTTTGCCGAAGGGATTGTCTCGGCAGGCATCGAGGATCACCAGACGGAGCTGCTTGGCCGGCTCGATCGCGACCAGGACGCGGTCGAGCGACAGCGCTTCGTCATAGACGTCGGTGTCGCGCTCGAGCTTGGCGTCGACGGGGATCAGATAGTTCGCGCCATCGACCTCGATGCCGTGGCCGGCATAATAGACCACGGCGATATCGGCATCGTGGGCGGAATCGGCGAATTCGCGCAGCGCGCGGCGCGTCTCCAGCGCCGGCAGATCGTGGCGGGCATCGACCACATCGAAGCCGGCCTCCTTCAGCGTCTTCGCGATGACGGCCCCGTCATTGTCGGAGTTCGCTAGCTGCGGCGCATTCTGGTAGGCGGAATTGGAGAGCACCAGCGCAACGCGCTTGGCGGCAAAGGCTGGCCCGACGCCGAGCAGCAGCGCGAGCGCGAGGAAAAGCGGACAAAATCTGAACAGGCTGCGCATGACGGGACTTCCAAAGCTCAAGGGAGAATTCGGCACCCTTTTGGGCCTACCTAGCAACATCCGTGTCGCCCGCTTGTGACGGAGGTCACGAACGGCCGTGCGACAGCTCGCGCGCAAAACCCTTTTCGTTAGTCTCGCCAAATGGGTAGCGGTTCGTTGGACCTGGCGCGTTTCACGCCCTCAGCCGGCTCCGACATGCCCGCGGTGCTGCGGCAGATTGTCCGTGATCTCGTACCAGGGCGCCTTGGAGCCCACGAACATGTGCGCCGTGGGGCGGATCGAGGGGTCGTCGAGCAGGGTTCCCATGGTGACATGGACCCATTGGCCCTCGCGCACCACCGAATAGAGCAAAGAGCCGCAGCGGGCGCAATGCGCGTCGTGGGTCATCTCGTCGCCAAAGATCAGCCGCGCATCCTCGCCCGCGACCACGCGGAGCTTGTGCCGCTCGATCCCCGCGAACGGCTTGAAAGCGGAGCCGGTGGTGCGGCGGCAGTCCGAGCAATGGCAATTCAGCGCATAGACGAACTCATCCGCGACATCGTACTGCACGGCGCCGCAGTAGCATTTCCCGGCAAGGCGGCGACGGCTCGTCGTGCTTGTCACGATCTTTCTCCAGCGTGGAATGCAGCATGACAATCTAGCGGGTCGGCCAGCCCGTGCCGATCAGCTTTTTGCGAGCAAAACGCTGGCGGTTTCGCGAGGCCCGCCCTACGCTCTCTCGTCGCGCCAACGTGCCAGGGAAGGAGAGAAGCATGGGGTATGACCGTTCGAGTGTCGAGGCCGTGGTGCAGGATTATTTCGACGCGCTCTACGAAGGCGACGCCGAGAAGCTCGGCACGGTGTTTCACCCTTCCGCCGATCTGCGCTGGGTAGAAAAGGGCGAGCTCAAGATCCTGACGGTGCCGGACTGGCTCGCCTGGGTGCGCAAGCGGGCTTCCGCAAAGTCGGAAGGCAAGCCGCGCGAGGATTTCATCGTCACCATCGACCGCTCGGACGACAAGACCGCCTTCATCAAGGTCAAATGCCAACTGCCGCCACGCTACTTCACCGACTATCTCGTGGCGATGAAGCTCGCCGACGGCTGGCAGATCGTGTCGAAGTCGTATCGGTATGATCTGAAGGAGTGAGAGGCGGCGGCCGAGAAGACGATGGACGTCGCACTCGAAGGCGTTCCCCAATTTCCGTCATTGCGAGCGAAGCGAAGCAATCCAGACTGTTTCCGCGGAGACGGTCTGGATTGCTTCGTCGCTGCGCTCCTCGCAATGACGGCTGGGGAGAGGTCGCGCGCTGCGCTACTGCATCTCGCAGCGACGCATTCACACCAGCGCGATGAGCGACGGTGTGCCATAGATTTGTCCGAGCCATCGATGACACACCTCGCGGATGCATCGTGATCGCGGTCACGGGCATCTCTGCAATGCCACATACCAATCCACCTGAAAGATTCCCATGATTCTCGTTCGTCGTTCGCTGCTCGTCTCGTTGTGCTGCATGGCCGCTGGGCCCGCGTTGGCCGAGGAGGCACCGCCGACGCTTCAAGCCTATGAGCGCGAGAGCGGCGGCAAGGTTGGCTTCTATGCTGAAAACCTCAGCTCCGGCAAAAAGCTCGCCTGGCGCGCCGACGAGCGGTTTGTCATGTGCTCTACGTTCAAGGCCTCGCTTGCTGCCTGCGTTCTGGCGCGGGTCGATCGCGGCGAGGACCAGCTTGCGGCGATGATCGGCTATGGCCAGGCCGACTTGCTCGACTATGCACCGGTAGCGAAGGAGAACCTGTCGAAAGGCGCGATGTCGGTCGGCGACATGTGCAAGGCCAGCGTCGAGCTCAGCGACAACACCTGCGCCAACCTCTTGCTGGCGCGGATCGGGGGACCGGCGGCACTCACCGCGTTCTGGCGCTCGCTCGGCGATGCCACCTCGCGGCTCGATCACAACGAGCCCGAGCTCAATCGTTCGCGGCCGGGCGACCTGCACGACACGACCACGCCCACGGCCATGGCCAGCAATTTCCGCCACCTCGTGCTCGGCGAAACCTTGTCCGCTGCCTCGCGCACGCAACTCACAGACTGGATGGTTAACTGCAAGACCGGCGCAAAACGGCTACGCGCCGGCTTGCCGGGAACCTGGAGGATCGGCGACAAGACCGGCAACAATGGCAAGGATGCCTCCGGCGACATCGTGGTGGCGTGGCCGAAGCCCGATACCCCGATCCTTATTGCGGCCTACACTCAGGGCGGCACGCCGAACGCCGCGCAGATCGAGGCCGTGTTCGCTGCCATCGGGAATATGGTCGCCGCGCGGCTGGCATGATCGCGCCGCATTGACCTCGCCCGCGCTTCCGGGCCAAGTGAAAGCATGGTGGAAGCGCGGTTTCAGGTCTTTCTCATCCTGCTCGGGGTGCTCGCCGGCACGGCGCTGGTGGCGCGGCGGCTCAACATCGCGCCTGCCATCCTGTTGATGCTGGCCGGCGTGGGCTTGGCCTTTGTACCGGGCATGCCGCGGGTCGAGCTGCCGCCTGAGCTCGTGCTCCTCCTGGTGCTGCCGCCGCTGATCTATTCGGCCAGCGTCGCCATGAGCTGGCGCGAGTTCAGGAACAATCTGCGCCCCATCGTGCTGCTCGCGGTCGGCTGCGTGATCTTCACCGCGGCGATGGTCGCAACCGCTGCGCATTTCCTGATCGGCATGCCCTGGACCACCGGATTCCTGCTAGGTGCCATCGTCGCGCCCCCCGACGTGGTGGCGCCGCTCGCGATCGCGCGCAAGCTGCACATGCCGCGCCGCATCCTGGTCGTGCTCGAAGGCGAAGGCCTCGCCAACGACGCCACCGCGCTGATCCTCTACCGCTTCGCGCTGGCCGCAATCATGACCGGCAGCTTCTCGCTGCCGCTTGCGACCGGCGAGTTCTTCCTGATCATTGCTGGCGAGGTCGCCTACGGCATCGGAATCGGCTGGCTCTCCTTGCGCGCCCGCAAATGGGCCAGGGATCCGCAGGTCGAGATCACGCTATCGCTGATCACGCCCTACCTCGCTTACTGGCTGCCCGAGCATGTCGGCGGAAGCGGCGTCATCGCCACCGTCGCCTGCGGGCTCTATGTGAGCTGGAACGGGCCGCTGTGGATTTCCTCGGCGACACGCCTGCAGGGCATCTTCTTCTGGGACCTCGTGATCTACTTGATCGAGGGCATCCTGTTCCTGCTCACCGGCTTCCAGATGCGCGCGCTCTACGAGCAGTCGAAGGCATTTCCGCTCGACGAGATCCTGATTGCGACCGGCGTGGTCGTCGTCATCGTGGTGATCGCGCGCTTTGCCTGGGTCTATCCCGCGACCTACCTGCCCCGGATATTGAGCGAGAGCCTGCGCCGGCGCGATCCCTCGCCGCCCTGGCAATGGGTGTTCACGCTGGCCTTCACTGGCGTGCGCGGCGCAGTGTCGCTCGCGGCCGCGCTGGCGCTGCCCTTCGTGCTGCCGGGCGGCGAGGCCTTCCCCTATCGCGACCTGATCCTGTTCGTCGCCTTCGGCGTCATCTTCGTCACACTGGTCGGCGTCGGCCTCGGCCTGCCCAAGGTGGTGCGATGGCTCGGCGTGGCCGAAGCCGGCCGCTCCGAGCATGTCGCCGAGCATGAGGCCGAGATCGCCGCACGGCGCCAGGCGCTCGATGCAGCCCTGAGGTCGCTCGATACACTCGCCGAGGAGAAGGAGCTGTCCGACGAGGTGGTGCACCTGCTGCGCGCCCGGCACGAAATCCGCGCCAGCCAGCTCCCCGAGTCGCTCGACCCGAACCGCGACGACGTCTCTGCCGCCGGCACCACGCTGACGCGTGAGCTGATCACCGCAGAGCGCAGGTTCATCCACGAACTCTTGCGTGAGGGCAAGATCACCGATGAGGCGAGGCGGCGGATCGAACGCGACCTCGATCTGGAGGAAGCGAGTCTGGCGAACAGGGAATTTCAGAGGGTGCCGCTGTAGGGTGTGCATTTGGTGCTCAATGCAGCCGCGCCTTCGGCTGTCGTCCCGGACAAGCGCAGCGAAGCGGAGTGCAGATCCGGGATCCATAGCCACAGGCAGGAGTTGTGGCACGAAATGGTGGTTGCCAGTCTTCGCCAAACTACTCCCTCGGGTTATGGGTCCCCGCCTTCGCGGGGACGACAGCGGGGAGGGATTGCGCAAAAGCAGCGCCGTCATCGCGAAAGCTGCAACTACCGTTTCTCGCAAAACTCCTTCATCGCCGTGGCCACCGCCGCCGCAATCACCTGCTGCCGCGCCGGTGAGTTCATCGCCATTTCCTCGTCGCGGTTGATGATGGAGCCGGCCTCGAGCAGGACCGCGGCGCTTCTCGTGCGTGAGAGCACGATGAGCTGGTCAAAACGATAGACGCCGACATTCTTATCCAGCAGCTCATGACGATAGCGGCCCATCAGCGGCAGGGTGTACTGGTGCGCGTAAGTCAGGTCCTGCGCCTTCAGCTCCCTGCCGAGAAGCCGGGCGAACGCAAGGCTCGCTGCGTATCGCGGGTTCTGCCGCGAGACGAACAGGGAATAGCCGGAGAAGCGGTCGCTGAAATGGCTCTTGGCGCCTTCGAACTCCCACTCCTCCAGGAATTTGTCGGGCACCGCGTCGTGATGAATCGACAGGAAGAGATCGGCCCGCCAGTCGTTGGCGGCGTTGACGCGCTTGAACAGGCTCTGCCTCGCCCTCCCCTCCGTGACCAGCAGACGCGTCGTGGCAAAACCTTCCGACTTCAGTTTCTCCGCGACGAGCCTCGCAAGCCGTAAGTTGAACGCGAACTCGGGATCGTTGCGCGCACTGTCCGCGCCGAGCGCTTGGGCGGTGTGTCCGACGTCCACGACGATGCGAAATCTGGCCGGCTCGCATTTTTCAGGCGCTGGCTTGGGATTGGGCCTGGGCTTCGCACGCACGATCTTTCGCGCCGGCACGGCATGTCTCGCGTCGACCGGCGCGAGCAACAGCGGAAGAAGTGAAACAACGACCGCTGCAGTGATGGCCCTCACGGACGGCAAGCGCTACACCGGCCGCTCCCCCTTTACCGTCACGCGCGTCCCGGACCGCGTGTGCGGCCAGTAGTCCCACATGGCGCGGTGCTGGGTGCAGCGGTTGTCCCAGAAGGCGATGGCGTTCTCGGTCCAGCGGAAGCGGCATTGGAACAGCGGATTTTCGGCGTGCTGATAGAGATAGGCGAGCATTGCGTCGCTCTCGTCGCGGGGAATGCCGTTGATGTAGCGGGTGAAGCCGCGGTTGACGTAGAGCGCCTTCTTGCCCGTGACCGGATGCGTGCGCACCACCGGGTGCTCAGCATGCGGATAGGTTTGCTTGTCGGCAACGCCGTAGTTCGCATAAAGCCCGCGATAGATCGGCTCGCCGTCATGGAGCGCGGTGAGGCCGTCGAGATAGGCCTTCATGCGGTCCGACAGCGCCTCATAGGCCGCATACATGTTGGCGAATAGCGTGTCGCCGCCGCGCGGCGGGCACTGCTTGATGTAGAGGATTGAGCCCATCGGCGGCTCGAGATCGCAGGACACATCGGAATGCCAGCCTTCGCCATTGGCGCGCGGCGAGTTCTTGTCGGCATAAATCTTCATCAGCGCCGGGTCTTCGTCCTCATGCGGCGCGGCGGGATGAAAATGCAGCTCGCCGAACTTGCGGCCGAAGGCGAGATGCTGCTGCGGCGTAATGTGCTGGTCGCGGAAGAAGATGACGAGGTTTTCGGCCAGCGCGCGATGGATCTCGTCCATCTGGCGGTTGGAGCGCGCATCGTTGGAGACGAGATTGCCGATGTCGACGCCCGAAATTTCCGCGCCAATGATCGGTGTCAGCTTTTCGACGGCGATGGTCTCATAAGGCGCGCCGTCCTCCGCCATGTGGCGATAGCGCGGACCTTGCTTGCCGGCGAGCGAGCTCATGGCGGGTTCTCCCGATCGTTTTGACTGGGAGCATGGTAGCGCGCGGCGTTGGAAGCGCAATGCGTGCCGCAAACTCAACTCGTCGTCCCGGACAAGCGTAGCGAAGCGGAGCGCCGATCCGGGACCCATAACCACAGGATTGGGTTTGGCGAAGACTCGTGGTTAGCAGTTCGCGCCACAACCCCTCCCTGGGGTTATGGGTCCCGGCCTTCGCCGGGACGACAGCGGAGGGTGAGGCGCAGGCGGAGCAAAATCACCCCGCCCTCATTCTACTCCGCCGCGGTCTCCGGCACTTTGGCGCCCTGGCCGTAACGCTGGTCGATGTAGTCGATCACCAGCGCCTTGAAGTCGGCGGCGATGCCGGGGCCGCGCAGGGTGCGGAACTTCTTGCCATCGACGAAGACGGGCGCGGCCGGCGCTTCGCCAGTACCGGGCAAGGAGATGCCGATATTGGCGTGCTTGGATTCACCGGGGCCGTTGACGATGCAGCCCATGACCGCGACGTTGAGCTCTTCGACGCCGGGATACTTCGTCTTCCAGGTCGGCATCTCGTCGCGAATGAAATCCTGGATCGAGCGCGCCAGCTCCTGGAACGTGGTCGAGGTGGTGCGGCCGCAACCCGGGCAGGCCGCAACCAGCGGCACGAAGGTGCGGAAGCCCATGGTCTGCAAGAGCTCCTGGCCAACCTGCACCTCACGGGTGCGGTCGCCGCCGGGCTCCGGCGTCAGCGAGATGCGGATGGTGTCGCCGATGCCTTGCTGCAGCAGAATGCCGAGCGCGGCGGACGAGGCGACGATGCCCTTGGTGCCCATGCCGGCCTCGGTGAGGCCGAGATGGATGGCGTAGTCGGAACGGCTCGCCAGGACCTCATAGACCGCGATCAGATCCTGAACCGCCGACACCTTGGCCGACAGGATGATGCGGTTCTTGGGCATGCCGAGCTCTTCGGCGCGCGCCGCCGAGAGCAGCGCGGACTGCACCATGGCTTCGCGCATCACGGCGCGGGCATCGCGCGGATTGGCCGAGGCCGCGTTCTCGTCCATCAGCTTGGACAGGAGTTCCTGATCGAGCGAGCCCCAATTGGCGCCGATGCGCACCGGCTTGTCGTGCTTGTTGGCGATCTCGATGATGTCGGCGAACTGGGTGTCGCGCTTGTCCTTGAAGCCGACATTGCCGGGATTGATGCGGTACTTGTCGAGCGCTTCCGCGCAGGCCGGATAGTCGGCGAGCAGCTTGTGGCCGATATAGTGGAAGTCGCCGATCAGCGGCGTGGTGATGCCGCGCTTGCGCAGGCCGTCGCGGATGTGCGGAACGGCTGCGGCAGCCTCCTCGCGGTCCACGGTAATGCGGACCATCTCGGAACCGGCGCGCGACAGCGCTGCGACCTGGGCGATGGTGCCGTCAATATCGGCCGTGTCGGTGTTGGTCATCGACTGCACCACGATGGGCGCGCCGCCGCCGACAGCGACGTCGCCGACCTTGACCTGGGTGGTGTTGTGGCGCGGTGCGGGCCCCGCGATGTCGGAATCGATGGTGTTTTCGGGCTTGTTCATGGGGTCCAAATATCAGGTTTTGGTGACATTCAGCAATGCATCGCGCGGGGCCGCGGCGTCTTGGCTGGGACGGTTAACCAGGAAAAGCCCAGCAATTACAAGGATCGCAGCCGCCCCGAACGTGAGGCTGAGGGTGTCATGCAGGATGAAATAGCTAGCGACGACGCCAAACAAAGGGGTGATGAAGGTAAAAGCCGACAATTTGCTGGCCGAATAGACCTTCACCAACGCGAACCAAAGCGTGAACGTGGTTCCGACCACCCAGACCGCCTGGAACACCATCAGTGTGATCGAGAGCGGGCTCGGGGCACGGGGAATGGTCTCGCCCAGGAGGTACGCAGCCAGGCCCAGAATCGGGATCGACATCGCAACCTGGTAGCCGATGGCCTTTTCCGGCGGGGCAAAACGCAGCCGCGTCGACTTGGCGACCAGCGTGGTTGCCGCCCATAGCGCGGCGCCCCCGACGATCATAAGGTCGCCAAGCAGGACCTGCGAATCCACGTTGGGCTGCGGCACGCCGATCGCGAGTGCCACGCCGGCAAAGCTGACGGCGAGGCCGAGCCACTGCGTGCCGCTGAGCCGCTCGCCCAGTACCTGGTAGGACCCGAGTGCGACGAAGAATGGCGCGGTGTAGAGAAACACGACTGCGCGGGAGGCCGGCGTGAAGCGCAGCCCCTCATAAATCAGCACAAATTCGATGCCGAACATCAGCCCGGCGATGAGACCTGCGGCAAGCGTGCCGTCGCGCTCGAAGAATTTTGCGCCGCGCAAAGTGCCGATGATGAACACCACGGGCAGCGCGCCCATCGAGCGGATGGTCGCCTGCAGCACCGGCGGAATATCGGGGATGACCAGCTTCACCGCGATCTGGTTGAACCCCCAGGTCAGGCACAGCATGAGCATCAGGGCGATGGCGCCAGCGCTGAGGGGACGGCCGGCGGACGGGCTTGTTGTTTCTATCGACATTTCTTCCCGGGACCGGCTTGGCGCCGTTGTTATCAAGAAGCTTTCTGACAATGGGCGCAGGTGCCCGTGATCTCGACCACGGACAGTTTGGGGGCAAAACCGGAGGCGCGGGCAGCCTGGTTGAGGCCTTGCGCGACGGAGGCCGCCGGAATCTCGCCGACGAGACCGCAGCGCTCACAGATCAGGAACGCGACCGCCGAGGTCGCGTCATGATCGTGGGCGCAGGCGAGATAGGCGTTACGGCTCTCGATCCGGTGCACGAGGCTATTGGCCATCAGGAACTCGAGCGCGCGATAGACCGTGATCGGGGCCGGCCGTGGCATCGATTTGGCCAGTTCGTCGATCACCTCATAGGCGCCCAGCGGTCGATGGCTCGAGAGCAGCGCCTTGAGCACCTCGCGGCGGATCGGCGTGAATTTCTGTGCGCGCTGCTCGCAAACGGCTTCCGCATGCGTCAAGGCATCCGCAGTGCAGCGGCCGTGATCGTGGTCAGGCGCGGGAAAGGCCGGCTTTACGAGGCTCATCGCGCAGGCTTTTAGCATTTCCGGACCGGGAACCCAAAGAGCGCTGCCTCGAATGGCTGCCAGCCATGCTTTTCCGGCGGAGCAGCGCAGCGATAACTTGCCATGAAATAATCATAAGCTTGCTTATTATATGCGAAGCTTATTGGAGACGAAGCTTATGAGCCGCACGTCGGTCGATCAGAACTTCCTGTTCACGCTTGGCGAGCTCTATCGCCTGCTCCGGGTCTATGCCGACAAGGAGGCATCCCGCTATGGCATCACCCGCGCGCAATGGGCGGTGCTGTCCAAGGTCGAGCGCAGCGAGGGCATGAAGCAATCGGAGCTCGCCGAGCTCCTTGAGATGCAGCCGATCACGCTGACGCGGCTGATCGACAAGCTCTGCGACAATGACTGGATCGAGCGCCGCAGCGACGCCTCCGACCGCCGCGTCAACCGCCTGTACCTGAAGAAGGCCGGCCGCGCGCTGCTCGGCAAGATGAGCGGCCTGAAGTCCGAACTCACGGCCAACGCGCTCGACGGCATCAACCCGACGGACGCCCACCGTCTCCTCACCCAACTCGAAACAATCAAGGAAAACGTGCGCAACGCCATCCAGACCAGCGGAGCGGAACAAGCACGCAAGGAGCAGCGCTATGGCTGATCAGGTCCTCAAATTCGCCCCCGAGCAAAAGGGCAGCCCAAGCGGCAAACCCACCAAGAAGCTCGCGACCGGGCCGCGCCGCCGGCTGCTCGCCGGCCTGCGCCGCTATCGCCGCTTCCTCTTGATGGTGGTGTTGCCCGCTGCGGCCGCGATCGGCGGCATCACCTTCTATCTGCACGGCGGACGCTACGTCGGTACCGACGATGCCTATGTCGGCGCCCAGAAGGTTCTGGTGACGCCCGACGTCTCCGGCAAGATCGAGAAGGTCGTGGTCAAGGAAGGCCAGCTCGTCAAGCAGGGCGACGAGCTGTTCGAGATCGATCCAGTCCCCTTCCGCCTCGCCGTGGACGAGGCGCAGGCGCAGCTCGCACAGGCCAAGACCACCTACGACAACCTCGTCGCCAACATCAAGATCTACGGCGACATGCTCGATCTCGCCCAGAAGGGCGTCGATCTGAAGCAGCGCGACGTCGAACGCAAGCAGGCCCTGGTGAAGAACAGCTTCGGCTCGCAGCTCGACCTCGACAACGCGTCGAACGCGCTGGTCACGTCCGGCTCGATTGCGCAATACGTCAGGCAGCAGATCTCGACGGCCAAGACCCAGCTGCTGGGTGATCCCGACCTGCCGCTAGAGAAATTCCCGCCCTACGCGCAGGCCAAGGCCAAGCTCGAGAATGCCGAGCGCAATCTCGACCACGCGGTGGTGCGCGCCTCGATGGGCGGCATCGCAACGCAAGTCGAGCAGATCCAGCTCGGCCGTTATGTCGCCGCCGGCACGCCGGTGTTCTCCATCATCGACGTCGCCCATCCCTGGGTCGACGCCAATCCGAAGGAAAGCGACCTCACCTATGTCGCGGTCGGGCAACCCGTCACGCTCGAGGTCGACGCGTTCCCCAACCACGTGTTCAAGGGCAAGATCGGCTCGCTGTCGCCGGGCACCGGTGCGCAGTTCGCGATCCTGCCGCCGCAAAACGCCACCGGTAATTTCGTCAAGGTCGTGCAGCGCGTGCCGGTGCGGATCTATTTCGACGAGAGCGACAAGTTCGTGAAGAAGCTGAAGGCCGGCATGAGCGTCTACGCCACCATCGACACCGGCCATCAGCGCTCGCTCGCCGGCCTGCTCGGCTCGTCGGCAAATGCCAACCAGGACAAGGAAGACTGACCTCCATGTCCGGTCCTGCCAACACAGCGATGGCCCCCGGCCTGCGCCGGAACATGGTGACGATCTGCGCCATGACCGCGACCATCATGCAGGCGCTGGACACGACGATCGCCAACGTGGCCCTGCCCTACATGCAGGGCACGCTGTCGGCCTCGCAGGACCAGATCAACTGGGTCCTGACCTCCTACATCGTCGCCGCCGCGATCATGACCGCGCCGGTGGGCTGGATCGCCAACCGCTACGGCCGCAAGCGCATCTTCATCATCTGCTCGGCCGGCTTCACGTTCGCCTCCGTGCTGTGCGGGCTCGCGCAGGACATCAACCAGATGGTGCTGTTCCGTCTGCTTCAGGGCGTGTTCGGCGCCGCGCTGGTGCCGCTGTCGCAGGCCGTGATGCTGGATTCCTACACGCTCCAGGAGCGCGCCAAGGCGATGTCGATCTGGGGCATGGGCGTGATGATGGGCCCGATCATGGGCCCCTCGTTGGGGGCGTGGCTGACCGAGACCTATTCCTGGCACTGGGTGTTCTTCGTCAATCTGCCGTTTGGCGCGATCACCGTGCTCGGCCTGATGGTCTTCATGGACGAGACCAGGAAGGACCTCAGCCTGAAATTCGACTGGTTCGGCTTCACGGCGCTGGCCATCGCGATCGGTGCGCTGCAGCTCGCGCTCGACCGCGGCGAGCAGCTCGACTGGTTCGAGTCGGCCGAGATCGTGACCGAGTTCGTCGTCTCGGCCATCGCCTTCTACTATTTCTTCGCCCATTCGTTCACGACCTCGCGGCCGTTCATCCGCTTCGCGCTGTTCAAGGACCGCAACTTCCTCACCGGCTGCATCTTCATGACGGTGATGGGACTCGTGCTGTACTCGACCATGGCGCTGGCCTCGCCTTACCTGCAGAACGTCATCGGCTATCCCATCATCACCGCGGGTGAACTGCTCGCGACCCGCGGATTCGGCACCTTCCTGGCGATGATGCTGGTCGGGCGCTTGATGCGCTATTTCGAGGCGCGCACGCTGATCATTGCAGGGCTCACGCTGACCGCCGGCTCGCTGTTCCAGATGACCGGATGGACCGACCAGACCCAGGCCCTCGAGATCATCACCGTCAGCATCTTCCAGGGCTTTGGCTTCGGCCTCGTGTTCGTGCCGCTCTCCACCGTGTCGTTCCTGACACTCCCGAACGATTTACGCACCGACGGCACCTCGATGCTGACGCTGCTCCGCAACGTCGCAAGCTCGGTCGGCATCTCCATCGTCATCGCCGAGCTGACCCAGGGCTCGCGCAAGACCTATGCGATCCTCTCCGAGCACATCAACCCGTTCAACCATGCGCTGCAGATGCCGGACGTTGCCGGCATGATCAATCTCTCCACCGACGCCGGCCGCGCCATGGCCGACAAGATCGTCGCGATCCAGGCGCAGATCATCGCGTTTGCGCACGACTACTCGCTCGTGATGATCTTCATCCTCTGCACCATTCCGCTGACCCTGATGATCGGCTCAACCAAGGCCGCGCTGCGCAAGCAGACGGCGGGGCCGGAGCATGCGGTGATGGAGTAGATAGAGATTTCGTGGCAAGCCACGAACTCCCCTGGTCGTCCCGGACAAGCGAAGCGAAGCGGAGCGCCGATCCGGGACCCATAACCACAGGGAGAAGTTTGGCGAAGACTGGTAACTACCATCTCGCGCCACAACCGCCCCCTGTGGTTATGGGTCCCGGCCTCCGCCGGGACGACACCATAGATGTTCAACCGCCGCCGCGCCTCACACTCCACTGAGCGTACGGCACCCCTCACTCCAAAAACTCCTCGCAGCCGAGCTCATCGACGGCAAGCAGCACGCGCTGGAGATTGTTCCACCAGATCACCGGCGGGATGTTGGCGCTCCATTGCCAGACCGGGTTGGTGATGTGCCAGAGCACCGACTGGCGATAATCGCGATGAAGCGCGTCGCGGCTGTAGCCGGTCACGCCGTGCGCGATCAGCGTATCGTAGTAACTGTCCAGCAGCGGCCGTTCGAGCGCCCGCCGGGTCTCGGGATACCATTGCAACGCCATCATATAGGCGAGGTCGCCGGTCGGCACGTTGATGCGCCATTGGTCGAAATCGAAGATGCGCACGGTGTCGGCGACGGCGGCGCGCGGCAGCAGGAAATTCCAGGTATGGGCATCGCCGTGAGTGATGGTGGCGTGGCGGCGCGAATGGTAGCGCTGGAACAGCCGGTCCCATTGCGCAAGCAAGCGGTGGTAGAGATCGCGCCGCTCTTCACCGAGGCGATCGCCGAGCATATCGGCAAAGCGGTCGTAATGACCGGCGAACGTCTCCAGCAGATTTGCCGTCTCCTCGGCACTCATCCAGACGCCAACCGTCTCGCCGAGACTTGGATGATCCCACCACGCCGCGTGCATGCGCGCGAGCGTGGTGACGATGCCCATCGCCTGCCCGTGTGATGGCGGCAATGGCCACGCCGTCCCGATCTCGTGGCTGTCAGTCAGATCTTCCAGTGTCAGATGCCAGGCGAGGCTCTCCTCATCGAAATGTCCGTCGAAGCAGCGTGGCACGAGCCGCAACGGCATCTTGGGTGCAAGCTGCGTGTAAAAGACCACTTCGCGTCGGCCGGCATTCGGCAGCGACTTGGCGAACGACGCATGGGCCGTCTTGAGGATCAGGGATTGCGGCGCCCCATTCGACTCCCCGACATAGCGCAGGCCAAGGCGCGTGATGTGCGACACGATCGTGTCGCGCGACGACAGCACCTTGACCTCGCGCACCGCGCCGCGGTCCAGCACGCCGGCCTTGCGCAGCGCGGCGGTGAGATACGCGGCCTCAGCGACCGCCGGCAGTTGTGGAGTTGTCATGAAGCGCCCCGGGTGCCGCGCTCATCCTGCACGATCACACCCGGAAGCGCCAGCCGCGCCGTCGCAAAGGCGGCGCTCCGATCTCACACGTCGAAGAACACCGTCTCGTCGTCGCCCTGGAGCCGCAGGTCGAGGCGATAGAGCGGCTTGCCCACTTCACGCACGGCGATCAGCGTGGCGCGGCGATCAGCCGGCACCAGCGCCAGCACGGGATCGGAGGCGAGGCCGGCGTCATCGCTGAAATAGATGCGGGTGTAGAGATGCCTGAGCATGCCGCGCGCGAACACCGCGACCAACAGATGCGGCGCCTGCGGCTTGCCGTCGGGGTCAGGCACGACGCCCGGCTTGATGGTGTCGAAGGAATAGTTGCCGTCCTTGTCGGTGCCGGAGCGGGCAAAGCCACGGAAGCTGGCGTTCGGCAGGGCGCGCTTGTCCTGCGGATCGGCAAAGCGTCCCTGCGCATCGGCCTGCCAGATCTCCAGCATGCAGTCCGGCACGGCGACCCCGTCGCCATCGAACACCTTGCCCTCGATGCGAAGGCGGTCGCCCGTGACGTCGGGCGTCAGCGTCGAGTTGGTGAAGGCGTCGTTCCACTCATAATCGCCGGTCGGCGTCAGGCCGTATTTGAAGAACGGACCGACGGTTTGCGATGGCGTGATCCCGTTGGGCTTCACTTAAGTGTTCTCCATTGGAGTGGCGTTCTTGCCGCGCAGCACGATGTCAAAGCGATAGCACAGCGCCCATTCGGGCTCGGTGTTCTCGAGATCGAAGGACGAGACCATCCGCATGCGCGCCTTCTCGTCCGGCACCGAGTTGAAGATCGGATCGAACGGGAACAGCGGATCGCCGGGGAAATACATCTGGGTCACCAGGCGCGTGACGAAGGAATGGCCGAACACCGAGAGGTGGATGTGCGCGGGCCGCCAGGCATTGTGATGATTACCCCAGGGGTAAGCGCCGGGCTTGATGGTAACGAAGCGATAATAGCCAGACGCATCGCTCTGGGTGCGGCCGGCGCCGGTGAAGTTCGGATCGAGCGGTGCCGGATGTTGGTCGCGCACATGCACGTAGCGGCCGCAGGCATTGGCCTGCCAGATCTCGACCAGCGAATCGGGTACGCCGCGGCCGTCCTCGTCGAGCACGTGGCCGTGCACGATGATGCGCTCGCCGAGCGGCTCGCCCTTGTGCATGCGGGTGAGATCGTTGTCGCCTTTGCGCACGGTCTCGTGGCCGTAGACCGGGCCGGTCAGCTCCGAGAGCGTGTGGCGCATTGGGATCAGGGGCTTGTGCGGCGCCCGCTTGATCGAGCTCTTGTAGTCGGGGGACAGCGGCAAGGGATGTGCCTTGTTGCTGTCGACGGGATAGATGAATGTCATGGCCAAGCTCCTGGCGAACTCCTCCCCGGCCATTTTGGTCCGGCCGGTCAACGCTTCCGCCAATCATTATAGTATATAACTAAATGGGGAAAGCGGGTTTAGCGATCCTCCTGCGCAGCACTATTTGATCGGCGGACGCGGCAGAACGGCCTCGCCGGCCTCGAGCCGGTAGGTATGGTCGAGCGAATACCAGGGCGTCGCAAGCTCGCGCTCGGTCGGATGCGGCGAATCATGGCGCAGGAACTTGCCGATCAGCGCTTGTGTCACGCCGAACTGCACGTCGCTGTCGATGTGCGGATCCGTTGGGTCGTAGACCTGCGAGATCAGCACCTTGAATCCGCGCTTGAAGATCAGGGCGTGCAGATGCGCGGGACGGTAGGGGTGCCGGCCCTGTGCCTTCAGGAGGCGGCCCACCACACCGTTGGTCGGGATCGGATAACCGACCATCATCACCGAGCGGAAGGAGAAGCGTCCGTCCTGATCGGTCGTGAACTTGCCGCGCAGGTTCATGTCCGCCTGCTCGGGATCCTGGTTCTCATAGAGACCGACGGGCGAGGCATGCCAGACATCGACCTCCGCCCCGGCGACGGGACGACCGTCCCTGTCCACGACGCGGCCGCTGACGAACAGCGGCGCACCCGGCGTCTCGGAGCGGACGATCGATCCGCCATTCTCCACCCGCGGAGAGTTCAGTCGCCAGAACGGTCCGAGCAGCGACTGGTCGGTTTCCGTATTGCCCTGATCGCCATTGTTGAGCAGGCACACCAGCGGCGAGACGCCGAGCGAGCCTGCCATCAGCACGACTTCATTGTGCGTATCGGTCGAGAGCTTGCCGAGCTCGGCGAGGATCGCCGTGGCGTCGCGGAATTCCGCTTCCGTCAGGCGAACATCGCGAACGAAGCCGTGCAGGTGCTTGACCAGCGAGATCATGATCTGGCGAAGCCGCGGATCGGATGTCCGTTCCATCACCGCAAGTGCCGCGGCCGTGACGTCCTGCTCGCGCTCGATGATCATGCTCGCCTCCCGATTGCCCCGTCATTCCGGGATAGACGAAAGGACCAGACCCGGAATTTCGAGATCCCGGATTCCGCCCTCTCGGGCGGCTCCGGGATGACGGGCCACTACGTGGCCCGTCAGTTCAGCTTCTCGATCGCGACCGCGACGCCCTGGCCGACGCCGACGCACATGGTGGCGAGCGCCAGCTTGCCGCCGCGCTTCTCCATGCCGTGGACGGCAGTGAGCGCAAGACGCGCGCCGCTCATGCCGAGGGGATGGCCGAGCGCAATCGCGCCGCCATGCGGATTGACGAAATCAGCGTCGTCCTTGACGCCGAGCTGACGCAGGCAGGCGATGCCTTGAGAGGCGAAAGCTTCGTTCAGCTCGATCAGGTCGAAATCGCTGATCTTCTTGCCCAGACGCTCCATCAGCTTGCGGGTCGCGGGCACAGGGCCAATGCCCATGATGCGCGGCGGCACGCCGGCCGAGGCAAGGCCGAGGATGCGCGCGCGCGGCGTGAGACCATGCTTCTTCACGGCAGCTTCGGACGCGAGGATCATCGCGGCGGCGCCGTCATTGACGCCGGACGCGTTGCCGGCCGTCACCGTGCCGGGATTGCGCACGATCGGCTTAAGTTTTGCGAGGCCCTCAAGAGTCGTTTCGGGACGCGGATGCTCGTCCTTGTCGACCGTGATGGGGCCGGCCTTGCCGCCGGGAATGGTGATCGGCGTGATCTCCTCGGCGAAATAGCCGGCCGCGATCGCCGCGCCCGCGCGCTGCTGCGAGCGGATCGCGAATGCATCCTGATCGGCGCGCGAGACCTGGAATTCCTCGGCGACGTTCTCACCGGTCTCGGGCATGGCGTCGACGCCGTATTGCGCCTTCAACAGTGGATTGATGAAGCGCCAGCCGATGGTGGTGTCAAAGATCTCGGCCGAGCGCGAGAAGGCTTCCTGGGCCTTGCCCATCACGAAGGGCGCGCGCGTCATGGATTCGACGCCGCCGGCAATGGCGAACTCGATCTCGCCGGAGCGGATGGCGCGGCCGGCCGCGCCGACGGCATCGAGGCCGGAAGCGCAGAGGCGGTTCAGCGTCTGGCCGGGAACCGAATCCGGGAGCCCTGCGAGCAGCAGCGCCATGCGCGCGACGTTGCGGTTGTCCTCGCCGGCCTGGTTGGCGCAGCCGAAGAACACCTCGTCCACCTGCGACCAGTCGAGCTTGGGGTGCTTGGCCATCAAGGCCTTGATGGGGGTGGCGGCGAGATCGTCGGCGCGCACCTTGGCGAGCGAGCCGCCGAAGCGGCCGATCGGGGTCCGGACTGCATCGCAGATAAACACATCACGCATCGTTGTTCTCCCTGAGCGCCGCGGTCCGGCCAAAATTCTTCAATGACGGCGGAGTTTTAGGAGGGCGCCCGCGGCAGGTCAATTGACGGTTTCGCGTCGACGGAGTGGCTTGGCGCATGCTTGCCATGAAACTTCGACCGTCATTCCGGGATGCGCCGATAGGCGCAGGCCCGGAATCCATACTCCCGATTGGTGGTTATGGATTCCGGGCTCGCCCTTTCGGGCGCCCCGGAATGACGACCGAGGATGGGGCAGCCATATCCCGCCCTACGGACAGCGTGGAAAACCCGTGTCCAGAAGCCAAAGCGATAGGACCATGGGGCGAAATTTTGTAGGTTGCGCCGCCCATGAGTATCCAGCAGCCGATCCCAGTGCTTCCCCCTGACGAGGCGCCGCCGCCGCAAGCGGAAACATCAGCGCGCGTCACGCCGATGATGGAACAGTACCTGGAGATCAAGGCGGCGCATCCGGGCCTGCTGCTGTTCTACCGGATGGGCGACTTCTACGAGTTGTTCTTCGAGGACGCCGAGATCGCCTCCAGGACGCTCGGCATCGTGCTGACCAAGCGCGGCAAGCATCAGGGCGCGGATATCCCGATGTGCGGCGTGCCGGTCGAGCGCTCCGAGGACTATCTGCACCGTCTGATCAGCGCCGGCCACCGGGTTGCGGTCTGCGAGCAGACCGAGGATCCCGCCGCCGCCAAGGCGCGCGGCAACAAAAGCGTCGTGCGCCGCGGCGTGGTGCGGCTGGTCACGCCGGGCACGCTGACCGAGGACACGCTGCTCGATGCGCGCGCCAACAACTATCTGCTGGCAATCGCGCGCGCCCGCTCCTCTTCCGGCGGCGACCGCTTCGGGCTCGCCTGGATCGACATCTCGACCGCCGAGTTCATGGTGACGGAATGCGCAGGCGGCGAGCTTGCGGCAACGCTGGCGCGCATCAATCCGAACGAGGTTGTTGTCACCGACGCGCTATATAACGACAGCGAACTCGGACCCATCTTGCGTGAGCTGCCGGCGGTGACGCCGCTGACCCGCGACGTCTTCGACGGCGCCACCGCCGAGAAACGTCTGTGCGACTATTTCGCCGTCGCGACCATGGACGGGCTCGCGCAGCTCACGCGGCTTGAGGCCACGGCTGCGGCCGGGGCCGTCACCTATGTTGACCGCACCCAGGTCGGCAAACATCCGCCACTGTCGCCGCCCGCGCGCGAGGCCTCGGGCGCGACGATGGCGATCGATCCGGCCACCCGCGCCAATCTCGAGCTGACGCGGACGCTCGCCGGCGAACGGCGCGGCTCGCTGCTCGATGCCATCGATTGCACGGTGACATCGGCCGGCTCCCGTCTGCTCGCACAGCGGCTGGCGGCACCGCTGACTGACGCAGCCGGGATCGTGCGGCGGCTCGATGCGGTCAGCACCTTCGTCTCGGATTCGGCCGCGCGCGAAGACATCCGCAGCATCCTGCGCGGCGCCCCCGACATGTCGCGCGCGCTGGCGCGGCTCTCGGTCGGCCGCGGCGGACCGCGCGATCTCGCCGGGATCCGCGACGGCATTTTGGCGGCCGACCAGGCGCTGGCACGGCTTTCTGAGCTCGACCAGCCGCCACAGGAGATCGCCGCCGTGATGGCGGCCTTGCAGCGGCCATCGCGCGAGCTGGCATCCGAATTCGCTGGCGCCCTCGCCGAGCAATTGCCACTGATCAAGCGCGACGGCGGCTTCGTCCGCGAAGGCTATGAGCCCACGCTCGACGAGGCGCGAAACCTGCGCGACGCCTCGCGCCTGGTGGTCGCCTCGATGCAGGCGCGCTACGCCGACGACACTGGCGTCAAGGCCCTGAAGATCCGGCACAACAACGTGCTCGGCTATTTCGTCGAGGTGACCGCGCAGCATGGGGACAAGCTGATGTCGGCGCCATTGAACGCGACCTTCATCCACCGCCAGACGCTGGCGGGGCAGGTGCGCTTCACCACGTCCGAGTTAGGGGAGATCGAGGCCAAGATCGCCAATGCCGGCGACCGCGCGCTTGGGCTGGAGCTCGAAATCTTCGAGCGGCTTTGCGCCAAGGCGCTTGATATCAGCGAGGATCTGCGCGCCGCCGCGCATGGTTTCGCGCTGCTCGATGTCGCAACGTCGCTGGCAAAGCTCGCGGTCGACGAGAATTATGTGCGGCCCGAGGTCGACGGTTCCCTGGGCTTTGCGATCGAGGCCGGGCGCCATCCGGTGGTCGAGCAGGCGTTGAAGCGCAATGGCGAGCCGTTCATTGCCAATGCCTGCGACCTTTCTCCGGCGCCGGCGCAGAAATCCGGCCAGCTCTGGCTGCTCACCGGACCGAACATGGCCGGTAAATCGACCTTCCTGCGCCAGAACGCGCTGATTGCGCTGATGGCGCAGATCGGCAGCTTCGTGCCCGCTTCGCGCGCCCGCATCGGCATCGTCGACCGGCTGTTCTCGCGCGTCGGCGCCGCCGACGATCTCGCGCGCGGTCGCTCCACCTTCATGGTCGAGATGGTCGAGACCGCGGCGATCCTCAATCAGGCCGGCGAGCGCTCGCTCGTCATTCTCGACGAGATCGGGCGCGGAACTGCGACCTTCGACGGCCTCTCGATCGCGTGGGCCGCGATCGAGCATCTGCACGAGAGCAATCGCTGCCGCACGTTGTTCGCCACGCATTATCACGAGCTCACCGCGCTGTCGGCAAAACTACCGCGGATGTTCAACGCCACGGTGCGGGTCAAGGAATGGCAGGGCAACGTCGTGTTCCTGCACGAGGTGCTGCCGGGCTCGGCCGACCGCTCCTACGGCATCCAGGTCGCAAAGCTGGCGGGACTCCCGCCCGCTGTCATCACGCGCGCCAAATCCGTGCTGGCGAAGCTCGAAGCACAGGACCGCGGCCAGACCGCGCGTGCGCTGGTCGATGATCTCCCGCTGTTCGCAGTCCCCTCACGCGCCGCCGCGGAAGCCCCGCCGCCAAGCGAAGCCGAGCTGCTCATGGAAGCGGTGAAGGCGTTGCACCCCGACGAGATGTCCCCGCGCGAGGCGCTCGATGCGCTCTATGCGTTGAAGGCCAAGCTGCCGAAGCAGTGACGGTGCGGTAGGGTGGGTTAGCCCTGCGGCTGCGCGAAGCGCAGTCCGCTAGGCGTAACCCACCTCTTTCGCGTCCGCGGTGACAGAAGCGGTGGGTTTCGCTTCGCTAACCCACCTTACAAAGCTCACGCCTTCGCCAGCCGCTTCCTCCGCCCCATCCACCACAGCGTCAAATTCCAGACGACGCAGGTCGCGAGCGCAAGGCTGAGGCCGATCGCCGAGCCGAACTGCACGACCGCGACGTGCAGCACCGCGATCGCCATGCCGAAGCCGAGCAGGCCCCAGGCGGAGTTGGCAAGCACGGCCGCGGTCGGTGGGCCGCCGATGCGCGGGTGCAGGATCACCATCATGCTGGTGAAGACGATCGGATAGAGCGCGATGACGCCGGAGACCCTGGGGCCGACCCAGCCCGACGTCGAGACAACGATAGCAACGAGAGTTGCGACCAGCGCGGCGCGGAAGGGAATGTCATACCAGCGGCGCGTGACCAGCGGCATCTTCACGTGGCGGTAGCGCGCCAGCAGCGGAATGCAGATGCCGAATGCGATCAGGTTAACCGCAAGTCCGGCCGTCAAGGTCCAATCGAACATGCGGATGACGGATGCAAGCACGATCCACACCGCGACTGCGCTTCCGACGCTCACCAGAAAGCTGTGCCGCTGCGCCAGCACGACATAGGTGAGCCCGAGGAAGATCGTCGCGGCGTTGACGGGAAGGCTCGCCAGCGCCCCCTGGGCGATGAAGGCGGCGTCGTGGTCGAGCGCGAGGAAGACGTAGGAGGGACCGGCCGAGATGGGGAGCGTCGCCACCAGTGCACCGATCACCGGACCCGAGCGTTCGGTGATAACGGACGCCGTCACGACGAACGCCGCAGCGATCGCCATGCGCAGGAGGAGGAAGAGTATGAAGGCAAGTTCGGCGGGCATTTTCTTGTCTTACCCTCCCCTGGAGGGGTCCGAGACGAACGCAGCTCGCTCGTGGGTCGCTGTGCATGGAGCGAAGCGGAATGCGCAGCGGGGTGGGGTGACAGTCTCTCGACGGAAGCGGCGCCCGAGTGGAGAGATCACCCCACCCCGCTCGCGCTACGCGCGATCGACCCTCCCCCTCCAGGGGAGGGTAAGGAAGTCACATCCGCTGCATCGACACTGAAACCTTCGGGCCGTTCTTGATGGTCTGATAGACCACGCAATAGCGTTCGGTGAGCTTCAGCAGCAGGTCGAGCTTGTCCTGCGGGGCGTCGGTGTCGACCTCGAAGCGCAGGCGTATCTCGGCGAAGCCGACCGGCGTCTCCTTGTCGACGCCGAGCGTGCCGCGGAAATCGAGGTCGCCCTCGGCGTAGACGTTGCCGGTCTTCAAGGGCACATCGATCGCGGTCGCGACCGATTTCAGCGTGACGCCGGCGCAGGCAACCAGCGCCTCGAGCAGCATGTCGCCCGAGCAAAGCTCCAGCCCGGAGCCGCCGGTCGCCGGATGCAGGCCGGCGACGGCGAGCGCGCGGCCGGTCTCGACCTTGCAGGCGATGCCATCGCTGTCGGTCGAGCCCTTGGCCTTCAGCGTGATCAGCGCGGCCTTCGGATCGGTCTTGTAGCGTTCCTTGATCGGGGCCTGCATCTGGCGGAGTTCTGCGGCATCCATTTTTGTTCTCTCCCGGAAGATCGCCCCTCGATGTACCGGCTGGGAGCAAAATTGTCACCACCACATCGCCTGGCCGGGACCCTGGGTTGCGTCACGGTCAGGCACGTTGCGATCGAGCGAGCGGTCGAGCGAGGTCAGGACGTTGCGCTTGAAGCTGTCGAACAGCGGCGAGTTGCGGTCGCGCGGGCGTGCGAGATTGATCTCGATCTGGTCGAACAGCCGGCCCGGGCGCGGCCGCATCACGAGCACGCGATCGGCCAGCACCACAGCCTCGTCGACGTCATGGGTGACCAAGATCAGCGTCGGGCGCGTATCGGCCCAGAGGCCGAGCAGATGGTCCTGGAGATCGCGGCGGGTGAAGGCATCGAGCGCCGAAAACGGCTCGTCGAGCAGCAGCACTTCGGGCTGCGGCACCAGCGCACGCGCGATCGCGACGCGCTGCGCCTGTCCGCCGGAGAGCTCGCGCGGCCAGGCCTCGGCCTTGTCGACAAGCCCGACGCGATCGAGCGCCCGCGCAACTTTTTCGCGCCGTTCGCTCGCGGGGAGGTCCGCAAGGCCGAAGCCGATATTGTCGGCGACGCTGAGCCAGGGCAGCAGCCGCGGCTCCTGGAAGATGATGCCGATCTTGGCGTGCGGCGACGTTATCGCCTCGTCATCGAGCGTCACCGTGCCGGAGCTGGCGCGATCGAGCCCGGCAATGGCGCGCAGCAGCGTGGACTTGCCGCAGCCGGAACCGCCGATGATGGCGACGATCTCGCCCTGATTGATCGCTGCCGAGAAGCGCGCCAGCGCCTCGACGCCATTGGGATAGGTCTTGCTCACCCGTTCGAGCGCCAGCATCACACCCCTCCGCGCTCGCGCCCAAAGGCATCCTGCCAGCGCAGCAGCGGCGCCGTCGCGATCTCGATCAGCCAGTCGGTGAGCTTGCCGAGGATGGCGAAGATGACGATCGCGGCCACGATCTGTGCGGGCTTGCCGAGCTGCTGGCCATCGATCAGGAGATAGCCGAGGCCTTCGGAGGCACCGATCAATTCGGCCGCGACCACGAACATCCAGCCCAGCCCGAGGCCGACGCGCAGCGAGACCACATAGGCCGGCAACACCGCGGGCAGCAGGATGCGGCGGATCATGGCCGGGCCCGAGAGACGGAAGACGCGGCCGACCTCGACGATCTTGCGATCGACCGAGAGGATCGCCCCCATCACCCCGAGATAGACCGGAAAGAACACGCCGACCGCGATCAGCACGATCTTCGAGGTCTCGAAAATGCCAAGCCACAGGATGAACAGCGGCACCCAGGCGAGCGACGGGATCGCGCGCAGCGCCTGGATGGTCGGATCGAGCAGCCGGCGCGCCAGCGCCCAATAACCGGAGACGGCCCCGAGCAGCGTGCCCGCGACGACACCGAGAGCGAAGCCGAGGCCGACGCGCCACAGCGTCGCGGCGATGTGCCGCGTCAGTTCACCGGAGCGGGCGAGCTCCAGGATGGTCGTGAAAATGCGCGAAGGCGGCGGCACCAGCCGGCCATTGGAATAGCCGAGCCAGACCACAAGCTCCCAGCCAAGCGCGAGCGTCAGCGGCAGCAACAGCCCAAGCAACGGCCGCGCGTAGCGCGCGATGCGCGGCCCACGCGATGCACCGCTATCAGACTGTTCCACCGCTGGAGCTTGGTAGGTCATAGCCATAGCAAGCGCGTCTGGCGAGGGAATGCAAGGGAGCGCGGCATCTCAACCGTCGTCCCGGCGAAGGCCGGGACCCATAACCACAGGACCGAGTTGTCGCGAAGACTGGTAGTTGCCAGCCTCCGCCAAACTTCTGCCTGTGGTTATGGGTCCCGGGCTCGCTTCGCGCCCCGGGACGACGGAGTTTGTTGCGCGAGTAGCCGTCTTTCCACCTGCGTAGCCCGGATGGAGCGCAGCACAATCCGGGGCCTCTCCGTTAGTCGAACAGTGCCGGATTGCGCTTCGCTCCATCCGGGCTACAGGCCGCCATCAATTCGTCGGCAGCGGGACCTGGTCGTCGATCAGGGCATCGAGCGTGGCCTTGACGTCGACCTTGGCGTCGACGACGCCGGCCTGCTGGAGCGCGAGGCCGGCGGCGAGGATCGACTCGCGCTGCGGCGCGCCGATGCGGCTGTGGGTGAGCTCGGTGCGCTCCTTGAGCTGCTTGTCGACGACGGCATCGGGCAGCTTCGTCACCGCGATGAAGGTTTTCTTCAGCTCGTCGTAATTCGCCAGCGAATACTTTCGCGCGTCCTCGTACACTGCGAGCACGCGGCGCACGATGTCCGGATAGTCCTTCAGGAACTGCTCGCGCACATTGAGGATGCCCCAGGTGTTGGCGTCGGCCTTGCGGTAGAACAGCTTTGCGCCCTCCTCGACCTCGGCCTGCGCCATCATCGGATCGAGGCCGGCCCAGGCGTCGACGTCGCCACGGATCAGCGCGGTCTTGCCGTCGGCATGCTGGAGCAGCACCGGCGTGATGTCCTTCTCCGACAGGCCCGCCCCGAGCAGCGCACGCACGAGGAAGATGTGCGGATCGGTGCCGCGTGTCACCGCGACGCGCTTGCCCTTCAGATCAGCCACGTCAGCGATCTTGGAGTCCTTTGTCGTGACCAGCGCCGTCCATTCGGGGCGCGAATAGACGTAGATCGACTTGATCGGGTTGCCATTGATCCTTGCGACCAGCGCCGCCGAACCCGCAGTCGAGCCGAAATCGATCGAGCCGGCATTGAGGAATTCGAGCGCCTTGTTGGAGCCGGCCGACTGCACCCAGGTGATGCTGATGCCGTCCTTGGCGAACTCCTTCTCTAGAAGCCCCTTCTGCTTCAGGACCAGCGACACCGGATTGTAGGTCGCCCAGTCGATGCGAAGCTCCTTCAGCGGCTCGGCTGCGTGCGCCAAACCAGGGGTCAGCACGAGCGCTGCAGCGCCCGCCAGCAGAATGCGACGTGAAAATCTGGTCATGCCCGGCCTCCTTGCGAAACTTCATTGTTTTTCAATGAGTTATATCTGGAGGTCAACGAGAAAATCACCGCCTTGAAACCGGGCCGACCGAGAACAAGTTTGCCGAAAGCCGGCCTTTCCAAGCATGGAATGACTATTGCGAGAGAATGGCGGGTGACAGCGCCCGTCGCCTCTTATATCCGGTGAAGCATGGACAGTGTCGCGAGCCAGCACAAGCAGGAGATCGATGATCGCTTCGACAGCGCGCGGATTACCGCCGCAGTCGATGCGCTTGCCGCAAAGCATGCGGGGCGCGAGGACACGTTCCGCACGGCGATGGCGCAAATGCTCAAGGCCGAGCTGATCGCTGCGCGCGCGGAAGCGCAGAAGATCCTGCTGAAAGACCGCCACGGCCGGCGCTGCGCCGAGCGGCTGTGCCACGTGCAGGACGAGATCATCCGCATCCTCTATTCGGCCGCGACCCGCCATCTCTACCGCTCGCCGATTCCGACCGGCGCCGAGCGCATGGCGGTGGTTGCGACCGGCGGCTATGGCCGCGGCCTGATGGCACCGGAATCCGACATCGATCTGCTGTTCATCCTGCCCTACAAGCAGACCGCCTGGGGCGAGCAGGTCGCCGAAGCCATCCTCTATTGCCTCTGGGACATGGGCCTGAAGGTTGGTCACGCCACGCGCTCGGTCGATGAATCGATTCGACAGGCGCGCGGCGACATGACCATCCGCACCGCGATCCTGGAGACGCGCTTCCTCACCGGCGACCAGCCGCTCTATGACGAGCTGGTCGCGCGGTTCGACAAGGAAGTCGTGCAGGGCACCGCATCCGAGTTCGTCACCGCAAAGCTCGCCGAGCGCGAGGAGCGGCATCGCCGCGGCGGCCAGTCGCGGTATCTGGTCGAGCCCAACGTCAAGGACGGCAAGGGCGGCCTGCGCGACCTGCACACGCTGTTCTGGATCGCGAAATACGTCTATCGCGTACGCGACACCGACGAGCTCGCCGAGCGCGGCGTGTTCGACGCGCAGGAGTACCGCACCTTCCGCCGCTGCGCCGACTTCCTCTGGTCGGTGCGCTGCAATCTGCATTTCTACTGCGGGCGCGCCGAGGAGCGCCTGTCCTTCGATCTCCAGCGCGAGATCGCGGTGCGCCTCGGCTATACCTCGCATCCCGGCATGCAGGACGTCGAGCGCTTCATGAAGCACTACTTCCTGGTCGCGAAGGAAGTCGGCAATCTCACCGCCATCCTGTGCGCGAAGCTGGAGGACCAGCAGGCCAAGCCCGCGCCAGTGCTGAGTCGGATGATGGCGCGCCTGCGACCCAGCACCGTGAAGCGGCGCGTGCCTGATAGCGACGACTTCATCGTCGACAACAACCGCATCAACCTGGCTGCACCCGACGTGTTCAAGCACGATCCGGTCAACCTGATCCGCATCTTCCGCCTGGCGCAGAAGAACAACCTCGCCTTCCACCCCGACGCGATGCGTAACGTGACGCGCTCGCTCAACCTGATCAACGCGCAGCTCCGCGAGAATCCCGAAGCCAATCGGCTGTTCATGGAGATTTTGACGTCCAATGACGCCGAGACAGTGCTGCGGCGGATGAACGAGACCGGCGTGCTCGGCCATTTCATCCGCGCCTTCGGCAAGATCGTCTCGATGATGCAGTTCAACATGTATCATCACTATACGGTCGACGAGCATCTGATCCGCTGCATCGGCTTCCTGCAGGACATCGAGCGCGGCGGCATCGAGGAGTTCACGCTCGCCAGCGACCTCATGCGCAAGACCCGGCCTGAGCACCGGCCGGTGATCTATATCGCCACGCTCCTGCACGACATCGCCAAGGGACGGCCCGAGGATCACTCCA
>NZ_JBBIAR010000041.1:0-85344 GCF_054185165.1 Bradyrhizobium sp. UFLA05-109
TTCGAAATAGGCCTTGACCTGACTGTTCTGATAGGCGCCACCCCATGACGTGATGGTCAGCGTCTCTTGCGCGCCTGCGCTTGAGGCGACCGCGATTAGCGCCAGCGCCGAAAAGGCGCCGATGGACGTGCTTCTTGCCTGCCACATGGATAGTCCCTTTCCTCCTCGTTGATAGTCGTTCGTGAGTTACTTACGCTTTCGTCGAGACCGGTCGCTCGCGCGCGAGTGCCGGACAGTCTTCGAAACTCCAGGCAATCGACACGCGCCCTCCAGGCGAGATGTTCGTCGGCAGAGGCTGACCGTTCGCGATCTTGACGATGACGTCTTCCGATCCGAGGGCAGAGGCCCGCACACGGACGTGATCGCCGAGATAAATGATCTCTCTCACAATCGCGTCGACGCCGTTCTCTCCGTCACGTGCCGGCGCGATCCTGATCCGCTCAGGCCGTATCGACAACGTCGTCGGATCGCCACGCTGCAACGCTGTCCCGAGCGCAGCTTCGATCGGTCTCCCGTTGTCACCATCCACGCGCACGCTGCAGCGCGCTCCCGAGACCTCGAGCACGGTCCCGTGAAGCGCGTTGTTGTCACCGATGAAGCGCGCCACGAACGGATTGGCGGGACGCTCGTAGACATCGGTGGGCTTGCCAAGTTGCTGAATTCGCCCCTTGTCGAAGACGGCGATGCGGTCCGACATCGTGAGCGCTTCGCCCTGATCGTGGGTAACGTAGACGACGGTGATGCCTAGCCGCTCGTGAAGATGTTTGATCTCAAGCTGCATGTGCTCCCGCAGTTGCTTGTCCAGCGCACCAAGGGGCTCGTCCATCAGCACCAGAGAAGGCTCGAAGACCAGCGCGCGCGCAAGCGCGATGCGCTGCTGCTGGCCACCGGAGAGTTGCGACGGCCGTCGTGCAGCGAACTTGCCCATCTGGACCATGTCGAGAGCCGCGCGAACCTTCGATGTCTGATCAGTCTTGCTGACCTTGCGCATATCGAGTGGGAAGGCGACGTTCTCGGCGACCGTCATGTGTGGAAACAGCGCATAATTCTGAAAGACGACGCCGATATTCCGCTGATGCGGAGGGAGACGCTCGATCGGCTTCCCGTCCAGGACAATCTTGCCCGCGGTAGGCGTCTCGAAACCCGCCAACATCATTAGGCAGGTGGTCTTGCCGGAGCCGGATGGCCCGAGCATCGTCAGGAATTCGCCGCGACGGATTGCGAGGTCAAGACGGTCGACGACGGTTGTGACGCCGTCATACGTCTTCTCGACGCCTTCGAACGTGAGGAGGTCACCATCGCTTTGCCGCTGCATGGCCATGGCTCGTCCTCAGCGACCGACAATGACACGCCGGTCGGATGCATCCGCGCCGGTATCGACAGTCAGTGCTAGAGCAAAAGAAATTCCGCCCGGGAAAACGCCGAAGGCGCCCCGCTCCTGCTTGTCCATTTCCCTCTCCAAGGTCGCGGCCCGCTTTTTCCCCTGATGCCGGGACGGTACCGATCTGCCCAAAAATTCTGGCTCGGAGAAGCTGTCATAGGAAAATCATTTTTGCAAGTATGAAAAAATGGCCTTGATTTTTTTTATATACAAAGTCAGTTTTGTTGCCACGCCCGCCCGGAAGCGGATTTTATCGGGATTTGGAGGAGCCGGCGTTGCTCTGAATCCGAGCGGAGATGTAATTTCAGCGCTTCAAATCGCAGGAAAGAGCCATGCCGCCGAGAACCATACGCAAGGCCGATGACTGGCCGCACCCCGACGCAACAGAGGAAATGGCGATCGGAGGAGAGATTCGGGAACTGCGAAAGGTCCGAGGACTAACGCTGCAGCAGGTCGCCGACGCCGCAGGCCTCTCGGTCGGCTACCTGAGCCAAATCGAGCGCAATCAGACGAAGCTCCCGATCGGAGTTTTGAAGAAGATCAGCGATACGCTTGGCGTCCACATGAACTGGTTCTTTCATGTGCAAGACCTGCCGTCCGACGAGAAGGATATCGTCGTTCGCGCGCACAGCCGACGCAAGCTGACCTTCACCGGCTTGGGTATCGAAGAGGAACTGCTTTCCCCAAATCTCAGCGGGCCGCTGGAAATGCTTCTGAGCACGATCGAGCCCGGGGCCGACAGCGGGGACTATAACCACGACGGCGTCGAGGCGGGTTTTGTCATGTCAGGAAGGCTGGACCTGTGGGTTTCCGGGCAATTCTTCCAGCTCAACCAAGGAGACAGCTTTTCTTTCAAAAGCACGGAAGTGCATCGCTGCGCAAATTCGGGGGACGAGCCTACAAAAGTTATCTGGGTCATTACGCCGCCGAACTACTGAGCCGTATCGGCTTCGGTCGGAAACGCGATAACAGCCCATTGATCTGCCCAAAATAGACGTCGGCCGCCCGTTGGTACGAGTGGCGAGGAATAACTATGCCTTTCGCTCAACAGTCGAGAACGGGGAATACGTTATGGGTCAATCGAACTTTATTCTGACGCTGTCATGCGAAGACCGTCCTGGCATCGTTGCGGCCACGACCACAGAGCTCGCCGCGGTGGGCGCCAACATCGCGGAAAGTAATCAGTTCTGGGATCGCCAATCGAACCGGTTCTTCATGCGGATTGCATTCGCGGTGCCCGACCAGGTCACCAAGGATGGTGTCGAGCGCGCACTGAAGCCCGTTACCGATCGCTTCGGCATAAAGACCGAACTGGTCGACGCCGACAAGAGGCCACGGATCATCATCATGGTCTCGAAGTTCGATCATGCAATGCTGCACTTGCTCTATCAGATTCGAGTCGGCTGGCTGACGGCCGATACTGTCGCGATCGTCTCGAACCACGAGGACAGCGCCGTAATCGCACGGCAAGAAGGCATCACCCATTACTGCTGGCCCGTCACGAAGGAGAACAAGGGCGATCAGGAAGAGCGCCTGATTTCGCTCGTTCGTGACACGCAGGCCGATCTCGTCGTTCTAGCTCGCTACATGCAGATCCTTTCCGACAATCTCTCGACGCGGCTCTATGGCAAGGTCATCAACATCCACCATTCGTTCCTTCCATCTTTCAAAGGAGCGAAACCGTATCATCAAGCCTTCGAGCGTGGCGTAAAGCTGATCGGTGCCACATCGCACTACGTGACGCCCGATCTCGACGAGGGACCGATCATCGAACAGGAGACGGAGCGGGTCACGCACGCCATGACGGCGGAGGAGTTCGTCGCGACTGGCCGAGATATCGAGAGCCGGGTCCTGGCGCGGGCCGTGAAGATGCACTTGGAACGCCGCGTCATGCTCAATGGTCGCAAGACCGTCGTCTTCGCGTGAGGCCGTCATGAGCGATACTACCGACGCGCGGATCATCTCCGGCAAGGAGGTCGCAGCCGGTGTCATCGATCGGGTCAAGGCCCGGACGGCCGAGTTGCTCAACGCCGGCATTAGGCCCGGGCTGGCCGTCGTCATCGTCGGGAGCGATCCCGCAAGCCAAGTCTACGTATCGTCGAAGGGGAAGAAGGCGGAGGAGTGCGGCTTCCTCTCGGTCACGCACGAGTTGCCGCAAGATGTTCCTGAAGACAGGCTCCTTGCGCTGATCGACGAGCTAAACCGCGATCCCGCGATCCACGGCATCCTCGTTCAACTTCCCCTACCCGCTCACGTCGAGCCCGGTAAGGTGATCCAATCGATCGCACCGGACAAAGACGTCGACGGCTTCCATCTTATCAATGTCGGAAAGCTCGGCACCGGCGAGATGCAAACGGCATTCGTGCCCTGCACGCCGGCCGGCGCGATGATTTTGATCGAGCAGGCCCGCGGTAAAGATCTTTCCGGACTATCGGCCGTTGTCGTCGGCCGCTCGAACATCGTCGGCAAGCCGATGGCCAATCTCCTACTGGCCGCAAATGCCACCGTTACGGTCGCGCATAGCCGCACCAAAGACCTCGAAGCGGTCTGCCGTCAGGCAGACATTCTCGTCGCTGCGGTTGGCCGTCCGCGCATGATCAAGGGCGACTGGGTCAAGCTGGGCGCGACCGTGATCGATGTCGGCATCAATCGGGTATCGTTGGACGAGGACCCCAGCAAGACCCGGCTGGTTGGCGATGTCGACTTCCACGACGCGGTGACCAAAGCAGGCGCGATCACACCAGTACCCGGCGGCGTCGGGCCGATGACGATCGCGATGCTGATGGCCAATACGGTGCGCGCCGCATGCCTAGCAAGTGGCCTGCCGACGCTGTGAATGAATCTCGGTCGCTTCCCCTCAGCCCTTTTCGTCCATGACAACGCGAGTTTGGTGGATCCCAGTTGACCGCGCCCGGCCCGTCGTTTCGAGCCGTAGCGACGCCGCCGGCATCCCACCCAAAGCCGCATCCTCGGACAAGCTCCGAGGTTTCCGTCTGGGTTGTGAGGGACGCACGTGCTCAGTAGATGGCGTAGACCTTTCGGACGGTTTCGGTGACGTCCCAGCGGCCAGTCCAGCCCGGGGGCAGGACGATGAGATCGCCAGCCTTGACCGTGGCGGCCGTGCCGGTCGCTTTGTCGGTGATGACGGCGGTGCCCGATAGGATGAACGCGACCTCGGTATCAGGACGATTGTCGACGGGCCAGCCTCCGGGCTGGCATTCCCAAATGCCAATATTCCCGCTGGCGTTTGGGGCGATCTTCAGCAGCCCGAGTTGCGGATCTCCCTTGTCCGCGCCAGGCCGTTGACCGGCCGCCGGCAGGTGGCCGGATGTAACCTCTGCACTCTTGATGATAGTCATAGCGGTCATTCTGGCTTCCTCTAAGTTTGGTGGCCGATGTTGTCAGTGCGCGCCGGTCAATGATTCCAGCACATGGGCTACGCGCGACGGGCGCTTTGCAAGACGCTCCTCGGCGTCTCCGATGGTCGCAGCGAAGAGTCCGAGATTCACTCCGAGCCAACGGAAGGGCTCCGGCTCCCATTGCGGCGAGCGGTGGTTCACGATGGGCAGGCTGTTGATGTCCTCTTCCCGCTCCAGGATGAGGTTGCGCAGAATGCGTCCCGCCAGATTGCTCGTCGCGACACCGTCTCCGACATACTGACCTGCCCACGCCAAGCCCGAGGCTCGATCCAGTCCGACGGACGGATGCCAGTCTCGTGGAACGCCAAGCGCACCGCCCCAGCGATGAGTCACCCGGACTCCGCTTAGAGCGGGGAAGAACTCTGTCATCGTCGCCTGGATCTTCTCGTGGACGGCATCGACAGTGTCGTATTCCGGGGAGACCTTGGACCCGAAGTGGTAGGGCGCGCCTCTGCCTCCAAAAACGAGGCGGCCGTCCGCCGTCACCTGGGCGTAGACCCGCAGGTGGCGCATATCGTTGAAGGCGATGCGGTGGTCGAGATTCAGCTCTGTTCGCAACTGCTGCGGAAGAGGCTCAGTGGCGAGCACCAAGGAGTACAAGGGGATGAGTGTGCGGTGATACTCTTTGAACTGGGTGGTGAACCCTTCGGTCGCGCGAACGATAACCGGGGCCCGAACCTTGCCACGGGGAGTGACAACACTGCCGCTGCTGAAACTAGTCGCCGGGGTCTTCTCGTAGATGCGGGCGCCGAGAGCTTCGACGGTGCGCGCGAGACCCCGGATGAGGCGACCAGGGTGAACCAGGGCGCAATGTTCGGTGTACAGACCGCCGACGACTCCCTCCGCGGCCACCATGGATGAGGCGCGTCGCGCATCCAGAAGCCGCCATTGGTCCGGCAGGCCGAACGCCGTCGAGGCTTGGACGGTGGAGTGGGCGCGACTGAGTTGTGCAGGAGACCGGGCCAAGGACAGAAATCCCTGCTTGGCATATTTGGCGTCGATGCCTTCATCACGAAGAACACGGCCAATCTCATCAACCGTCTCGTTCATGGCCGCCTGAAGCGCGAGCGCCGCTGAGTGCGACGAGGATTTGGCGACGTGCTGCAACGAAATCGGGAAGATTGCAGAGGCCCAACCGCCATTGCGTCCCGAGGCCCCGTATCCGGCATACTCCCGTTCAATGATCACCACGCGGAGGGTCGGAGCGGCCTTCAGGAGGTAGTACGCGGTCCACAAGCCCGTGTAACCTGCGCCGACAATGGCGACGTCGGCGTCAATATCAGAATCCAGAGCCGTCCGACGGTCGGCATCTTCATGCCAGAGCGGAACGTTGGACAATGCAGACAGAGCGCACGTAGCTGGCATATCACGGGTCCGAATGTGCGAGCGTTTGAGACTTTCAGAAGCGTTAAGCTCGGTGCTACCGCTCCGTCTATCGCGCACTTCCACAAGCGGAGACGAAGCTGTTATACAATTGTCTGAATAGGGTCTCGGATCTCGCAGGCACGGACGACTGATGATCACCGTGAATGGTCTTGTCGCCATCGATACTCTCGGCCTCGCTTTCCGCGCCGGCGCGGCAGGTGGTGGTCGCCTTGTTACATGGGCGCACGCCTGCGATCTTCCTGATCCTTGGCGATGGGTCTCCGCCGGCGATTTGGTGATGACGACCGGCGTCGGCATTCCGAAAAATCCGGACAAGCAGGCCGACTGGCTCGGTCGTCTTGCCGACGTGAACGTAAGCGGGCTTGTGGTGGCTGCGCGGGCTGATGCCCCCCTACTCTCGGACAAAATGCTGGCCGCAGCAGACGCGCGCGAGTTCCCTGTGTTGGTGGCGAGCTTCGAGCTCGAGTTCGTCAAGCTCGCGCACAAGGCGATTGAAAGCGCACTGCAGTCACAGCGGGATCGGCTGGAAGCGAGCCAACGACTGTTTCAGTCGTATACATCGGCGCTTCGAGAGGGAACGACTTTTGAGGGACGACTCGCTATCCTCGGTAGACGAGAGGAGTGGCACGTCGAGGTCCAGGATCTCGCAAGCGGTCAGTCGATCGCCTCATCCGGCCCGCCGCCCGCTCGCGGCAGTCGGCTGGAAACTGCCGATATCCCAGGACGCGGGCGAGCGGTCCTGAAGGTGCGGCATCGGAAGGAGCAAACGATTGTGGATCCGCTGCTGGTCCACTACCTCGCCGGTTTGGTGGGTGTCGAACTGGAGCGGGTGGCGATCGAGCGCGACGGCTACCGCACCGAGGGAGAGACCCTCTTGCGCGACCTCCTTAACGGAAGGGTCGATTTCGGAGCCGCGCGCGCTGTGCTGGAGCGCCGAGGCCTGCAAGGTGTCTTGGTTAGTCTTGCCATCGCCCCGTGCGGGAAGGCATCGTGGGGTGCGCAGGACATCCACCACGCACCGGAGATGCGCCAGATCAGCCCGCTGTTGTTGCAAGAGGACGTGTTGATCGCCGTCATGCCCGATCGAGAGGACCTCATTCTGGCCATGGTAAGCTCCTTGGGCCCGGAGTCGAAAGCGGGGGTCAGTCGTCCGATCATTGGCGCTGACTTCCCAGAAAGCGTTCATCAGGCACGCCTCTCGCTCGCCCAGGCGGTCGAAGGTCATGTCCAGCTTGTCAGATACGGGACGGGTGGGACGTCCCCCACACTTGCGCCCAAGACGCTCGCCGAGGCGCGGGGGCTCGTAGACCAATACCTGGGCCCGCTGATCGAGTACGACCGCAGCCACGACATTTCGCTGCTGCGCACACTCGCCACGTTTCTTGCCAACGATGGCGGATGGAAAGCGACGGCAGCCAAGATGAACATCCACCGGCAGACGCTTGTCTACCGCCTGCGCATGATCGAGCAATTGACGGGGCTGAAGCCGGCCTCGACGTCAGGGACTGCGACATTCTGGCTTGCGCTGCAAGCCGGCAAGGCAGCGGGCATCCTGTCCGAGTGACGGCAAGGTCCTCATACCGTTGTACGAGGAAACGCGCCGAATTCATAGCAACAGAGAATATCTAATCTGTGGCGCTCCCGTAGGTTCTGGCTCGCAAAGAACCACAACCTGCTCTGGGAGGAGCCCATGCCGTTACAAACCGAGCACGATCCTCGGCTCAAGAAATCGTTGAAGACTCGTCACCTGACCATGATCTCACTCGGCGGTGTGATCGGTGCGGGACTTTTCGTTGGGTCGAGCGCTATCATCAATGGCGCCGGCCCCGGCGCTTTCATCACCTATGCGATTACCGGTGTGCTCGTGATGTTGATCATGCGCATGCTTGGCGAAATGGCCTCAGCCCAGCCCACAACCGGCTCGTTCACCGACTATTCCCGGATGGCCCTGGGGAACTGGGCCGGGTTCTCCACCGGCTGGATGTATTGGTACTTTTGGGTCATCGTCGTCGGTTTTGAAGCAGTCGTCGGCGGCCAGACCATCAACGGCTGGTTTCCCGAAGCTCCGGTATGGGCGATCGCGTTGGCGCTGATGGTTGTCATGACCGTGGTCAACCTGCTGTCTGTTGGATCGTTTGGTGAGGCGGAATACTGGTTCGCCGGGATCAAGGTGACAGCGATCGCGGTGTTCCTTGTCATCGCCGGACTCTACGTTTCGGGCTACTGGCCCGACTCGAAAGCTTCATTCGACAATCTCACCTCGCATGGCGGCTTCTTTCCCAAGGGGATGGCCACCCTCTTCTCCGGCGTCGTGGTGGTCATCTTCTCGATGACCGGGGTCGAGGTGGCGACCATCGCGGCCGCGGAGTCCGCCGAACCGGTCCACAACGTGCGGCGCGCCGTCAACACGGTGATGTTCCGCATCTTGACCTTCTTCGTCCTCTCCATGCTCCTCATCGCGATCATTCAGCCCTGGGACACAATCGTGCCGGGAAAATCTCCCTTCGTGACGACTCTGGAGACCATCGGTATCCCCGGCGCAGGCACGGTGCTCACCGGCATCATCCTGGTTGCCGTGCTGTCTGTGCTGAACGCCGGTCTCTACACCTCGTCCCGCCTCCTGTTTGTGCTCAGTTCCAACGGCGAGGCCCCGAGATGGATTGCCAAAGTAAATCGGCGCGGCGTACCGGTGAGAGGGGTCCTTGCTTCCACCGTCGTTGGATACGCGTGTGTCGTCATCGCCGCGCTTTGGCCGAAAACGGTTTTCCAGTTCCTGATCAATTCCTCCGGGGCCGTAATCCTGTTCGTCTATCTGATGATCTGCGTCTCGCAGATCAAACTACGACGCCACTGGGAGCAACAGGGTCTGCTCAAGTTCAAAATGTGGGCCCATCCGTGGTTGCCGCTACTGGTCACTGCAACACTCGTCGCCGTGCTCGTAAGCATGGCTGTCGATCCCTCCACTCGGGCAAGCCTGCTACAGAGCCTGCTCGCGGTCGCCCTGATCATCGGAGCTTTCGGCATTCTCACATTGGTCAAAAGCAGGTCCCGTAAGGGTGCCAGCGTGCCGGCAGGCCAGCGCGAGTTGGTAACCTAACGACGAAACACGGCTCGGTGAGCAACACCTACTTGCTCACCGAGCCGTGCATACCAAACAAGGCGCGGTGCGGCCGGCAACGAAGCGGGCTTCCTGCCGAACTGACGGCAAGGCCTCATACCGTTGTACGAGGCGCCCCGCGGAATTCATAGCAACAGCGAATATCAAACGATGTAGCGCCTCCGTAGGCTGCGGTTCGTCAAGAACCACAGCCTGCTCTCGGAGGAGCGCGTGAACCAGGAGGTCATCATGTCGAAAGCTATCAGTCACTTCATCGGCGGCGTCGAGGTCGCCGGTACGAGCGGCCGCAGTGCCCCTGTATTCAATCCGGCGACGGGAGCGGCGGCTGGCACCGTCACGCTCGCATCGGCTGCCGAAGTTCGCGAAGCAGTACGGGTCGCGCAGAAGGCAGCTCCGGGCTGGGCGCGGACAACGCCTCTTCGCCGCGCTCGTATCCTCAACGCTTTCCTGCGCATCTTGGAAGAGCGCACCGACGAGCTTGCTGCGGTCATCACCGCCGAGCACGGCAAGGTGCTCTCCGATGCCAAGGGCGAGATCCAACGCGGCATGGAGGTGGTCGAATTCGCCACTGCGGCCCCTCAATTGCTCAAGGGCGAAGTGACGGAGAATGTCGGCACTCGTGTCGACAGTCACGCCCTTCGCCAGCCGCTCGGCGTTGTCGCCGGCATCACGCCGTTCAACTTCCCCGTGATGGTGCCGATGTGGATGTTTCCCGTTGCTCTGGCCTGCGGCAACTGCTTCATCCTGAAACCGTCGGAGCGCGATCCGTCCGCCTCGCTGCTCCTCGCCAAGTGGCTGAAGGAAGCTGGGCTTCCGGATGGCGTGTTCAATGTGATCCAAGGCGACAAGGAGGCCGTGGACGCCCTCCTCACCGATCCGGACATCCAGGCGATCAGCTTCGTCGGCTCTACTCCGATCGCAAAATACATCTACGACACCGCGGCAAAAACCGGCAAGCGTTGCCAGGCGCTTGGCGGCGCCAAGAACCATATGATTGTCATGCCGGACGCCGACCTCGACCAGGCGGTGGACGCCCTCATGGGAGCTGCCTATGGCTCGGCTGGCGAGCGCTGCATGGCGATCTCAGTGGCGGTGCCGGTGGGCCAAGAGACGGCGGACGCGCTCGTCGCCAAGCTCGCGCCAAAAGTACGATCGCTCAAGATCGGCCCCGGTACCGATCCGGAAGCCGAGATGGGGCCGCTCGTTACCAAGCAGCACCTGGAGAAGGTGAAGGGTTATGTCAATGCTGGCGAAGCGGAAGGGGCGAAGCTCGTCGTCGATGGTCGCGGCCTCAGACTACAGGGCTTCGAGGACGGATATTTTCTCGGCGGGACCCTGTTCGATCACGTCACGCCCGACATGACGATCTACAAGGAGGAGATCTTCGGCCCCGTTCTCGCCGTCGCGAGGGCCGACAGCTACGCCACTGCGGCTAAGTGGATCAACGAGCACGAATTCGGCAATGGCACCGCGATCTTCACCCGTGACGGCGACGCGGCGCGGGAATTCGCGCACGAGATCAAGGTCGGCATGGTCGGCATTAACGTGCCGATCCCGGTACCGATGGCGTTCCACTCGTTCGGCGGTTGGAAGGCCTCGCTGTTCGGCGACCACCACATGCACGGCCCCGAAGGCGTGCGCTTCTACACGCGCCTGAAAACCATCACCTCGCGCTGGCCGACCGGTATCCGCGCGGGCAGTGAGTTCGTCATGCCGACGATGAGCTGATAGTCGACGATCGCGTAGCCAGCATCTTGAAGTAACGAAGCTGGATTTCGCGACGAGTTCGGTCGTTGATTGAAACCTCAACATCCTGATTGATTTCAATCCGACGGTTGAGGTGTCGGCGACCACTCATCCTCTACGCCTGGCTGCCATCCGAGCCGCTTCTAACAGGGGTGAGTAGTCAGGCGGGGGCGCTAAAGCGACCCGACGCTTCATGCCCGTGGTCGCGACGTTTGAGGCACATGTTCTCCCCAACTGGCCGGCGTCTCTTTGACTCCGGCTCTCTTTTTTTGAATTGGGTCGAAGGCACTCGGACGAGAGATGCCTCTCAGGAAAGACGGATCGATGCTCTGAGCCTCACTTGCCCCCGAGTTCGGCATGGGCTCATCCATGCGGAGCGTCGGATTGTTTCGCCTTGTAACATACCGACAGAATCCACCGAGACATCTATGACAATGTCACACTTCTCTCGCTTAGCAAAATACGTTCATCGCCTTAAATGAACGTCGATCCTGAAACATTAACGGGTAATTCGACGTGACGACGGACCAGCAGCACAAAGGATTCCAGGACCTCAAGGCGATCGCGTTTGACGTGCAGGGCACTTGCGTCGATTTCTACCAGCCGCTTCTACGCGCCGGCGCAGAGCTCAATCGTACCAAGGGATTGTCGATCGAATGGGCCGAGTTTTCGGCCGAATGGCGCGACCTCTATCGGAACGCCATGGACGCCGTCATCGAGGGACGACGGGTCTGGCTACGTGTCGACCGAATCTATCGCGAAGCGCTGGATGTTCTGTTGGAGCGACGCGGTTTCGGCAGTTCTTTCACCGAATCGGACCGCGACGAACTGAATGCGGTCTGGACCCGGCTTGATCCTTGGCCGGATTCCATCGCAGGGCTAACGCGCCTGCGCCGCCACTATACGACCGCGACGCTGTCAAACGCCGGAATGGCGGCGGTGGTCGCCGTCGTCAAGCATGCCGGCCTTTCGTTCGACGCTATCCTGACGGCGGAACTGGTCAAGACCTACAAGCCGGCCCCCGCAGTGTATCAACTCGCCGTCGATTTCCTGGGCTATCTGCCGCATCAGATATTGATGGTTGCGTGCCACAAATATGATCTGAGGGCGGCCCGCCGCTTCGGCATGCGCACCGCATTTGTTGCGCGCCCTCTCGAATTCGGTCCCCACGCGAGGCCTGATATCGCGCCGGAGAGCTGGTTCGACATTTGCGCAGATGATCTCACATCCCTCGCCAACAAATTGGGCGCATCATCTTGATTTTCTGCGAAGAGACGCTCGTTCGGCCATCGAGACTCCAGGAAATCGCGGCTAGCGTTAGCTGCCACCGTCCAGACAGACGGAGATCGAAGCCGCCTCTGCGGCTTCGTAGAGCTTGAGCTCGTCAAGGACCTTGCGCCCCAATGCCTCCTCGAAGGCCGATCTATTGGCTCTCTGCGCGAAGCTTTCCTGCGCTTCGTCGCCTAGGTTTGACTGGAAAATTCCTGCCGCGCTGACTGGCAGGAAGTCTTCATAGATAATTGGTTCTGCTTTGACCGCGCCACGCGCCAGCAGGCTCTCAATATCCTTGGTATCGATCGCATCCCGCTGCTCCGCACTGTACCGGAAATAGGCGAGCCCCTGCTTGCGCAACGTCTCCTCGTCGTCAGGAAACTCGGAGAAATGGCGTTCCAGCGCAGTCATGTAGGCAGATGCGCTTCCATCACCGGCGCCCTGCGTCTCAGCGCGAACGTTCGTCAAGAGCCGATCGTAGAGATCCCGCCCCTTACGGGTAAGCGCGATGCCTCGCTGCTCTATCTCTCCAAATCGAGCGGTGTGGGTGCCATCCACACTTGCCTGTCCGGACGACGCCTTGAATGCAATCGGCTCCTCCAAGGCTTTGAAACTCGTCTGTCTCAGCAAGATCGGCACTTGCCGCTTTGGCGGCCCCTCGATCAAGGCCTTGGCCGCTATTCCACGCTCGGGCATTTTCGCCTGCACGGAGTCGATGTCGAGCGTCCGAGGCGTCAGATGATTGATGTGGGGTCCCTTGAAGCACACGACGTCCGCAATGAGTGGATGGGCCTTGCGCAGACGGTGGTAGACGTCTGCTTCGACCGTCGCCTCGCTGTGCCAACGGAAGGTTTCCAGTGCCTCGGCCACGAATTGAACTGCTTCATCCTCGACCAGACCGCCATTGCGCTCTGCCGTTTCGATCAATTCGAGGCACCCCGGCGTATAGATCGTTCGCTTCGATAGAATGGCCCGCGCTTCTTCCCGCAAGGCCAGATCGGAAATCAATTCGAGGCGCAAAAGCGACGTAAACACACGAAAAGGATTGCGTCGCAATGCTTCATCCGTGACCGGCCGGAAGGCGGTGGAATGAACCGGAACGCCAGCGGTGGACAAATCGTAGTAGCCGACCGGGAGCATCCCCATGATATCGAACAAGCGACGGATGAGAGAGAGCTCCGCGGCAGTCCCCAAGCGGATAGCGCCGTGGCGCTCTAAAGCTAGACGCTCAATCTCGTCATTCTCGACCAGCCGTTGGTTCAACACCGGATCCGTGCTGCGGGTCGCTGCATTGGCCTCAGCGACTATTTCGAGAAGCGTTCCGTACTGCGGAACCTCGAGTCGATACATATTGGACATCGCTCTCGAGAACATTGTCCTGATGCTGTCCGTGCTAGTGAACTGTCGCTTGCTCATTGGTGTTCTGCCTTGATTAAGAGTCGGGCTCGAGCGACCGCTTGACCGTTGCGGTCGCCTAGTAGCCGGTAGCGATCAGCAGGATCGCCTCAATCTCAACTGTCATGCCGCCCGGTAGTGACCCCATTCCCACCGCGGACCGCGCGTGTTGCCCACGCTCTCCCAGGATCTCGATCAATAGATCGGAGCAGCCGTTTATCACCTTCGGGTGATCGGTGAAGGTGGGTTCGGCGTTGACCATGCCGAGCAGCTTGACCACGGCTTCAATGCCGTCGAGTGATCCGAGAGCCTGGCGTGCGGTGGCTAGTAGCTGAAGTCCAATTTGCTTCGCATCGGAGTATCCACGCTCGATGCTACAGTCCTGCCCGAGCCGGCCAACGCTGATCTTCCCGTCGGGGTTACGAGGCCCCTGCCCCGACAAGTACAGCAGCGTTCCCGCTCTCCGATACGACAGAAAATTGGCGATGGGCTTGGGGACCGGCGGCAAAACCAAACCAAGTTGCGCAAGCCGCTGTTCAGCGGTGGTCATATCGGCAGCTCCCGGACGAATGTTGTGATGTCGGTTAGTCGGACTTCAACGCCAAGTCGACCGCGGCTGTCGCGTGAGCAATCGTTGTGTCGATAAGAGGTACGGGGCTGTCCTCTGGTTTGACAAGCATGCCGAATTCGGTGCAGCCGAGGATGATCACTTCAGCACCGCGGCGGGCCAGATCCTCCAACGCGGCTTTGAACTTCGTCCTCGTCTCAGCTCGGAAGATGCCTTTGGTAAGCTCCTCATACAAGGCATTGTGGACGTTGTCTCCGTGCTCGCCCTCAGCAATCAGCACATCCAACTTATAGCGCTCCTTCAGCCGGTTCACGAAGTACGTCCCTTTCATCGTGTATCCGCTGCCGAGCAGGCCCACAGTCTTGCAGCCCATCGCAACGGCCTGCTGTGCCGCCGGGTCAACAATGTGGATGAAAGGAAGATCGACCTTCGGTTCAATGAACTCGACAGCCGTATGAACCGTGTTGCATGCGATGATGTAGAAATCGGCGCCTGCGGCCTTGAGCTTATTCGCCTGCTCAGCAAGCAACTGGCCGACGAGGTCCCAGCGGCCTTCGGTCTGCCGGCGCTCCACCTCGTCAAAGTCAGTCTGCGCCAAAACCAGCTTTGCGCAATGACGGCCGCTTCCGGCCAGGCGCTGTGCAATCAAATCATTGATTGTCTGGTAGTAAATGATCGAGCTGGGCCAGGCAACGCCACCGACTACTCCGATCGTCTTCATCTTCACTTCACGTCCTTCTTTCACTCGTCAAGAACCGGCCCCATCGATATGAACTCAGCCGCCAGCGCGTCAGGCGCCAGCTTTCATCAACACGCTTGCTTCGATGGGCACGTCAAAATACGCCCGTTCTGAATTTATAGCATCAACAAATTGATGCCATCGATCTATTACCAACGCGATATCAATCCCGAGTTGAACCCACCATCTGCGACGTCAGTGGGACAATATCTTCGAGAGAAACGTCTGCGCGCGTTCGGAACGCGGCTGGCCGAAGAACTCGTCTTTCATCGCGTCCTCAACGATCTCGCCCCTATCCATGAATACGACTCGGTTGGCCACCTTCCTCGCAAATCCCATCTCGTGCGTGACGACCATCATCGTCATGCCCTCTCGAGCGAGCTCAACCATGACGTCGAGAACCTCATTGATCATCTCCGGATCCAGCGCCGATGTCGGCTCATCGAACAACATGGCGATCGGATCCATTGCCAGGGCCCGCGCGATCGCCACTCGTTGTTGCTGGCCTCCTGACAGTTGCCCTGGATATTTGTGCGAATGGTCCTTGAGCCCGACGCGCTCGAGCAACTTGTAGCCCTTAGCCGATGCGGCGTCTTTCGTGCGCTTAAGCACTTTCTGTTGAGCTAGGCACAGGTTTTCGACAATGGTCAGATGGGGGAATAGCTCAAAGTGTTGGAAGACCATGCCGACACGCGACCGCAACTTCGGAAGGTTAGTCGACTTATCGTTGACCTTGGTCCCCTCTATGAAGATTTCCCCGCCCTGAACCGGCTCCAGGGCATTGACGCATTTGATGAGCGTCGATTTTCCAGAACCCGACGGGCCGCAGACCACCACGACCTCCCCTTTTTGGACCTGCGTCGTGCAATTCTTCAGAACCTGAAAACCGGGCGAGTACCACTTCGATACCTCGCGCAGCTCGATCATCGCGCCTTGTGCCGTCGACATAGTCACTATCAATCCTGTGATAACGTTAGCGGATGATGGCCACACGCGATTGCAAACGCCGTGCACATCGTGAAGCGGTGAAGGAAATCAGGAAGTAGACGACGGCTACGAATAGATACATCTCGACCAATCGACCATCTCTCTGCGCAATCTTCGTGGCTGCGCCAAGAAAGTCGGTAATCGAAAGCACGTATACCAACGACGTATCCTGAAATAGGACGATCGTTTGCGTTAGAAGGACCGGAAGCATGTTTCTGAACGCCTGCGGCAGCACCACGTTCGACATCATTTGCCGGTAGTTGAGACCAAGTGCATAGCCGGCGAAGATTTGACCGCGAGGGATCGACTGGATCCCAGCTCGCATGATCTCCGCAAAATAGGCTGCCTCGAACAGCGTGAACGTTACAAACGTTGATGCGTACGCACTGACTTGAATTGGCCTTGGTGTACCCAGCAGCCACTGCCCAAGATACGGCATCAGAAAATAGATGAGGAAGATGACGAGAACCAACGGAAGCGAACGGATGAAGTTCACGTAGGAGGCGCCGCTTATCGCCAACACCCGGACGCTGGACAGCCGCATCATGGCGATCAGCGTTCCGATAATTATCCCTCCGACTGTCGCCACCGCAGTCAACGTCAGAGTGAACGCCATGCCGTCCAGGAAAAGGTACGGCAGTGATCGCCAAATGACGGCAAAATCGAAATTGGCCAACATCACGCTACCTAGGAGAATTGAAGCCGGGAATGGCGAGCCGGCCTTCGAGGATCCGCATGGCGAGCACGACAACGGCGTTTATCGTCAGGTAGATTGCCGCTGCAGCGGTGAACGCTTCAAAGACCTGGAAGGAGAACTCCTGCATGGCGTGAGCTCGAGCCGTAAGTTCGAGTAGGCCGACAGTGAGCGCAACGGACGTATTTTTGATGGTGTTCAGAAACTCGGACGACAGCGGCGGCAAGATTATCCGATACGCCATCGGCAACAGGACGTACCGATAGGCCTCGAAGGTTGTCAGCCCAAGCGCCATTGCCGCCATGGATTGTCCGCGCGGCAGGGTCATGATGCCAGCCCTGACCTGCTCGGAGACCCGCGATGACATGTAGAAGCCAATGCCGAGGACCGCGCAGTAAAATGGCGCGTTGACTAGTCCCTTAACCCAATTGCCCCAACTCGTGGGCAGCAGCTCTGGCATGATGAAGTACCAGAGGAATATTTGGACCAGCAAAGGAATGTTTCGGAACAGTTCGACGTACGCGTTGCCGAACTTTACGAGCGTTGGTGATTTCAGTGTTCGCGCAACACCGACCAGAGACCCCAGCGTAAGCGCTAACAACCACGCGCACACTGCCGTCGAGAGTGTCCAAGTGGTACCGGCGAGAAACGTGTCGAAATAGGTTTGGCCGCCCTCCGGCGACAACTCCCAGAATATTCCCCAATTCCATTTGTAGTTCATGATTTTGTCCACGCTCTCCGCCGATACTCATGAAGAGCTTGGCAGGCTTATCGCCACGAGCCACGAAGTGGCGCGCGAGCACGCACCACTCCGTTCTGCGCATGCCACGTTTACTGATAGGTGTCGGGATCTGGAGAATCGGTCGGATTAGCAAACGCTCGCTTGAGCCCATCGCTCATCGGGACGTTCAAATTCAGTCCAGCAGAGTTGATCGGCCTGAGAAACCATTTCTCGTAGATCTTGGCGCCGTCGCCGCTCTGGTAGAGCGCAGCGGTCGCCTTGTCGACCACCGCTTTGAATTTCGGGTCGTCGCGACGCAACATGATTCCATAGGGCTCCGGCTTGGAAAAAGCGTCGTCAGACAGCACGTACCCGGTCGGATTTTTCGAGGAAGCCGCAAGATTAGCTAGAAGGATATCATCCATAACCCACGCGACTGCGCGCCCCGTTTCGAGCAACAGGAAGGCTTCAGCGTGGTCCTTGGCGGGGATGATGTTGAGCCCGAGGCCGCGTGCGACGTTGACCTCGTTTAACTGCTTGATGTTTGTAGTCCCGGAGTTTGAAACGACGGTCTTCCCCTTGAGATCATCGATCTTCTTAAGATTCGACTCTTTCTTGGAGAGAAATCGGCTCGTGGCGAGAAAGTGGGTATTTGTGAACGAGACCTGTTTTTGACGCTCGACATTGTTTGTCGTGACACCGCATTCCAGGTCGATCGCGCCGTTCGCCATCAAAGGTATGCGCGTAGCCGAAGTCACCGGCACCCACTTAACCTTCAGATCGGGCCTCTTCAGCTCCGATCTAACCGCATCGACGATTTTGAGGCAGATATCGTCCGCATAGCCGACTGGCGTCTGCTTGTCGTCGAGAAATGAAAACGGGACTGCACTGTCACGGTAGCCCACCGCAACTTCGCCCGCTTCCTTGACCTTTGCTAGCGTCCCGCTCTCTTGCGCGATCGCATTGGATGTTGCCACGGAAAAAAGTAATGCCGTGCCAATAGACAAGCTCAAGCCTCTGCGACGAATCACGTTCTATCTCCTCCGCTGGATAACTAACTTATGCCGTTCGACATCTACGCAGATGGAGAAGAGCGCAGTAGCACTCTGCTGCAGCTTGGGTAGTCGACCTTCTTGTGCGGGCTTGCCGGCCTAACGGCCGCCGATAATCGATGCTCCGTTGCTGATCAAGTTATTCATGATATCGCCGATTTATGCGCATTCGGCATAGATGAAAAACTTGGGTTTTGACCACGCTGATCCGTAGCCTGCGCGCAGTCCTCCGACGCGACCGATCACGCCCGCGAGCGTTAGCGGGCCGATCAGATGGTTGCAGCCGAGCCTTACGGCGGCGTCGACTCCCGAGCTGGTCGCGATCCTCCCCCTGCAGCCCGAAATTCTCTTTGTTGAAGATGAGAGCCGGACCTACATTCGTTCGAAGATCGCGGCGATGCCTTGTCCACCACCAATGCACATCGTGACCAGGGCATAGCGTCCCCGGATTCGATGAAGTTCATGGATGGCCTTGACCGTGATTATCGCCCCGGTCGCGCCTACCGGATGCCCCAACGAGATTCCGGATCCATTCGGGTTCACCTTTGCCTGATCCAGGTCCAGCTCTCGGATCACTGCACAAGCTTGCGCGGCGAACGCCTCATTGGATTCGATTACATCGAGATCGCTTGCCTTTAGCCCTGTCCGCTTGAGCAGCGCCCGGGTCGCCGGCACCGGCCCGAGCCCCATGTAGGCTGGATCAACGCCTGCGTGGGTGTAACCGACCAGGCGCGCGATTGGCTTTAGCCCTCGTACCTCTGTCGTCCTGATGTCTGCCAGGACCACCGCGGCAGCGCCGTCGTTCAAACCGGACGAATTGCCAGCCGTTACGGTCCCATCGCTCTGGAAGACCGGGGTCATCGCGGCCAACGATTCCACCGTTGCGCCGCTGCGTACATGCTCATCGACCTTGAATTCGACGGTTTTCTTGCGCGACGCGATCTCGACGGGGACAATTTGATCTGCGAACCTACCCTCGGCAATTGCGTGTGACGCCCGACGTTGGCTCTCTGCGGCCAACTCGTCTTGAGACCTTCGGTCGATGCCATGGAGCTTGGCCACGTTCTCGGCTGTGACTCCCATATGAAACTTCCGCCAAGGGTCATGCAGTATGCCGTTCGTGTAGTCGACCAGACCCGCGTCGCCCAGACGGGCTCCCCACCGCGTGGATGTGGCAAGATACGGACCGCGGCTCATCGATTCGGCTCCGCCGGCGATTGCAACGTCAGTGTCGGAGAGGCTGATCGCCTGAGCTGCAGAAACGATCGCCTGCAGACCCGAGCCGCACAACCGGTTGACATTGAAAGCCGGCGTTTCAATCGGGAGCCCCGCGTCGAGAGCCGCTACGCGACTAAGATACGCATCGTTGGGATCCGTTGGGACGACGTTACCCATCACCACATGCCCCACCTTCTCAGCCGCTACACCGGAGCGATCGAGTGCAGCCCTTACTGCAATTGTTGCCAACCGGGTCAGCGGTACATCCCGGAGGGTACCTCCAAAGGTCCCTATCGCTGTACGCATTGCACTGAGAACGACAATGTCTCTGCTCATATCGAAAGTCCTAATGATTGGAGAAGCTCCGGAAGCAGCGCGGATGCGGGCAAGGCCCCGCGGCTACGATTTCCGGGCGATGAACGGATCTCCCACCGCCTCGCCCAGGGCTGTCCTATACTCAGCGATCATGCGCTCGCAGAGCTCAACGACACCGGGGATGTCACTGATCGCGCCGATGCCCTGTCCCGCGGACCAGATCGATTTGAACGCCTTCTTTTCGGTCCTGGTGGCGAGCTCGCGATGGGAAGGTAGGTTTTCCGGATCGAGCCCGGCTGCCACCAGGCTGGCGCGCATGAAACTTGCCGGCACCCCCGATATGTTCGGCGTGTAGATGATGTCAGCAGCGCTCGATTCCACGACCATCCGCTTGTAGTCCGGGTCGGCGAGCGCCTCTCTGGTGGCAAGAAAGCGGGTTCCGAGATAGGCTAGGTCCGCCCCCATCATGCGCGCGGCCGCAACATGCCGACCTGTGGACATCGCCCCGGACAGGATGATCGTTCCCGAATAAAAGGAGCGAATCTCCTCGATCAAAGCAAACGGGCTTAAGGCTCCGGCGTGACCACCCGCACCGGCGCAGACAGCCACGATCCCATCGACGCCGGCTTCAGCAGCCTTCTCGGCGTGCCGCCTGTTGACGACGTCATGGAAGATCAAGCCGCCATATGAATGGACGGCATCGACTACATCCTGCACAACGCCAAGCGAAGTAATGACGAGCGGCACCTTATGCTCAGCAACAATGCCTAAGTCGACCGCCATGCGTGAGTTGCTCTTGTGCACGATCAAGTTGACGCCGTAGGGCGCAGCCGAGGGATGCGCGAGTAAACGCCGTTCAATGATCCTAAGCCAGTCCGCAAAACCGTCTGAGGTTCTCTGGTTGAGCGCAGGAAAGGTACCGAGAATACCCGACCGACAGGCTGAAACGACCAAGTCCGGTCCAGACGTGAGAAACATCGGGGCTGCGATTGCGGGCAATCGCAAGCGGCCTTCGAGAATTGCAGGCAATGCCATCAGGCCTCCCTTTCACTCTTTTGACGGTGCATGTCGAGTTCGACCTGCCCTTGGGCAATCATCACTCATGCAGGTCGATGTCGCTCCGGCGGCGATCAATTGCAGCGCTTGCCCCATCATGCTTGACCAGAAAGTCTGGGCCGAACTTTCGGCCGACATCCCAATGTCCCATCGCTTTTGCGCGAAAACCTCCGAGGTCGCTCGTGCGCCTTGTTCATAAAGTCGATCCATCGTCGCCTTGATCTGCGGCACGAAATTCGAGCGCCTTCGTGCGATCAGCGTCGCCTCAATGAAAGCCAGAACGGCGGGCAGCCCCTCCCCCAAGATGGAAGCAGTGAGTATCTCCTGATACTCCGTAATTGATCTTGCCGACCGCGCCGAGATTTCGGCCGCCTGCCCGGCCTCCAGAATGAGCCGTCCAGCGGCTTCGACGAACAAGCCATCCTTGCTACCGAAATGATAGGTAACCTGGTTCGGAAACACGCCAGCGCCTCCCGCAACCTGGTGAACAGACACCGCAGCGTAGCCGCGCGCCCCGAAGAGCCGGCTTGCCACCAACAGGATCTCGCGTCGGGTCTGTTGCGATCCGGCCCTAATGACACGATCAGCGATCGTCATGTCTCCATCAATGGCACAATGCCCGCGCCGCGGATGTCGTCCAGACGACAAAACCGCACGAGACGACCAATGGCCAACCTCCTCCGCGGCGCCAATGCGCGTTCGCACCCGCCCTTATCGCAACCACGCCGAGATGCGCTCCAATCCCTCCACCATATCGGTCTGTGTTCCGGCGAAGGAAAAGCGAATGTAATTGGCGCCCCGAGCGGCATCGAAATCCATCCCCGGAGCCACCGACACGCCTGCCTCGATGAGCAGACGATGCGCGAAATCCATGCTGTCATTCGTGAAGCGCTGCACGTTGGCATAGACGTAAAAGGCGCCATCGCTTGGATGCAGGTCATCGAGACCGATCTCGGGCAACTTCTTCAGCAGATATTCGCGGTTCACTGCGTACCCTGCCTTGACTGCCTCGAGCTCTTGGGTCGCGTCGAACGCGGCGATCGCGGCATGTTGAGAGAGTGCATTGACGCTGAGCGCGAGATTTTGATGAAGGCATTCCACCGTCCGGACCATTTCGCTCGGGACAACCATCCAGCCGATTCGCCAGCCGGTCATGCAGTAGTATTTCGAGAAGCTGTTGATCACGATCACGTCGTCGGAAAAGGCGAGCGCGCTCTTGGTCGGAAAGTCGTAGACGAGCCCGTGATAAATCTCATCCATGATCAGACGGATGCCGAGATCACGGCAGGCGTCGACCAGGGCGCGGAGATCATTCGGTGCGATCATCGTGCCGTTGGGATTGTTAGGACTCGCGAGGATCAATCCTTTCAAAGGCTTGCGAGAATGGACGCCGTCGAGCATCTCCGGCGTGAGAGTCCAGCGTGTTTCCGCAGTGGTCGGAAGCTCGACGACCTCGAGCCCGAGTGTCTTCAGAATATTGCGGTAGGCAGGATAACCGGGCGTGGGAAGACATACGCGATCGCCAACGTCGAAAAGCGAGAGAAAGGCGAGATTGAAGGCAGCGGAAGAGCCCGTCGTTACCACGATCCGCTCCGGCGGAATGTCCAGCTCATGGGATGAACGATAGTAACCCGCGATCCGCTTTCGAAGGGCCGGTATGCCCAGCGCCTCGGTGTAGCCGATCCGTCCAGCCAGCGCCGCGACCGCGGCATCCCGAACCGGCTTCGGCGCCGAAGCCCCCGGCTCGCCAACAGCCATATGTATGATCCGACGCCCTTCCCGCTCGAGCGCAAATGCGGTCGTCATCACGTCAATGGCCCGGAAAGGTTCGACGGCGCTGCGCCGTGAAAGAATGGTCATTCCAATCGCCTCGGTTGCGGGTTCTTAAAAATGAAGCGGGTGCCCAAGGGCGGCCAGGGCTGCCTCGTGAGTTGCTTCGCCCAAAGTGGGGTGCGCATGTATGACCCCGGCGAGATCCTCAAGGACCGCTCCCATCTCAACGAGGGTCACGAACTGGTCGACGAGTTCGGCCACGTGGCTGCCAACGGCCTGAATACCCAGAATGCGGTGGCTGCTCTTATGGGCAATGACGCGAACGAAACAGCCGTTCTCCGCGCCGGCCATGCTGAGAGCCCTTCCATTTGCCGCGAAAGGGAATTGAGCGCTGACCGTGTCTGCTCCAGCGTCCGAAGGGCCGACCCCAACCGTCACGATCTCGGGTTCCGTAAAACAAACTGCCGGGATTGCCACAGGCTGCCAACGACGCTTTTCGCCGGCGATGATCTCAGCGACCATCCCACCTTGAGCCGACGCTTTGTGGGCAAGCATCGGTTCGCCGACAAGATCGCCAATGGCCCAGACATTTGTTGTCGAGGTATGGCAACGCTCGTCGACCTCGACGAATGGTCCCGACATCTTGAGGTACATCGCTTCGAGGCCCCACCCTTGGGTCGCGGCCCCTCGCCCAACGGTCACGACGATGCGTTCCGCTGGCAATATTCTTCGATCGCCTTCGCTCCGCTCGATCGCAAGGCCGCCCTGCTCTTCGCCGATCGCTTTCGCATTCAGGACAACCTCGACCCCGTGGGTGTTGAGCCAGCGCCTTACCGGCTCGACGAGTTGAGCGTCATATTGAGGGAGGATGGATGATTTTGCTTCGACCACAGTCACGTCAGCGCCAAGCTTGCGATACGCAATTCCAAGCTCAAGACCGATGTAACCTGCACCGACAACGACGAGCTTCGAGGGTAGCGTCGAAAACGATAGCGCCTCGGTCGACGAAACGACCCTGCCGCCGAAGGGCAGAAACGGCAGCTCGATCGGTTTGGAGCCCGTAGCAAGAATGACGTGCTCGGGGCGAATTGTGGTCACGCCATCCGCGGTCTGCACCGCGCAGGTTTTGGCATCTGAGAACCGGGCCCAGCCGGAGATGGTCTTTACCTTGGCTTTTCTGAGCAGCCCGCCGACGCCGCCGTTGAGGCGATCGATAATGCCGTCCTTCCAGGCCATCGTGGCGCCGAAGTTCAGCATCGGCCTCTCGGGAAGAGCGATACCGAAACGGGCCGCTTTCGCCGTCTCCGCCATTTCGGCGTAAAGGGATGCAGCGTGGATGAGCGCTTTCGAAGGGATACAGCCCCGGATCAGGCAAGTGCCGCCCAGCCGGTCGCCCTCGACCAGAACGGTTTCAAGGCCAAGCTGGCCGCAGCGTATCGCGGCGACATAGCCGCCAGGTCCGCCGCCCACAACCAGGACCTTTGGGGTCAGGGTTTCGTTCATCGTGTCAATCCATGAATATGAGAGCCGGGTGCTCGATCAGCCGCTTCATCAACTGGACGAACTGAGCTGCGTCGTAGCCATCGATGATGCGATGGTCGAAGGAGGAAGACAGGTTCATCATCTTGCGGACGCTTACGAAGTGTCCTTCGACCACGGGCCGTTCGACGATCTTGTTGGGCGCAAGAATCGCCACCTCTGGATGGTTTATGACAGGCGTCGAGACGATGCCGCCCAGCGTCCCCAGACTTGTGAGAGTAATGGTTGAGCCGGATAGCTCCTCCCGTGTCGCCAAGCCACGTCGGGCGGCGGCCGAGACACGAGAAAGCTCGTTCGCAAGCGCCCAAATGTCGTACCGCTCGGCATTACGAATGACTGGGACCATAAGCCCGCCGTCCGTTTGCGTCGCGATCCCGATGTGAACCCCCTCATAGGAGTGCAGAAGGCCTGCGTCGTCGTCAAAGCGAGCGTTTACCTGCGGGAAGTGGGGCACAGCACGCACCAGCGCGCGCATGAAGAAGGGCAGCAGCGTCAGCTTGGGTTGGTCAGGCCTGCGATGGGCATTGACGTCGGCGCGCAATGCTTCCAACTCGGTGACGTCGCACTCCTCAACGTAGTTGATGTGCGGGATGCGGCGCTTCGCCTCCTGCATCTTTTCGGCGATCTTCCGGCGCAGACCGACGATCTTGTGGTCGGCAACGCCCTTTCGGGCGACGTAGCGAGCGTCGCCAACCGGCGCGGCACCTCCCGATGCGATAAAGTTGTCCAGATCGTCTGGCGTGATCCGGCCGCCTGGTCCGGTGCCGGGAACATATTGCAGCGGGATGCCAAGTTCGAGTGCGCGGCGCCGAGTAAACGGCGCAGCGAGGGGCGCTTCGTCTGCGGCCCGCATTGCCCAGACTGCAGCGGCTTTCGGCCGTTCCGTCCCCTTCGTGGACTCCGTCGGCATTGATCTTGCGGGCAGCTCGGCCGCAGCAGGGATGGACGAGACGTGCGCTTGCCGCGAGTGGACTTCGGGATTGGCGATCGCGGCGTGGCTCGTACCAAGAATGGGTGTGGGAGCAAGAGTCTCCGCATCGGCGTTGCCAGGACCATCAACTTCAAGCTCGATCAGCACCGACCCGACCGGCGCCATGCCGCCGACCTCACCGTGAGTCGCCCTCACCTTTCCCGAAACTGGCGACATCACCTCGACTGTTGCCTTGTCGGTCATCACGTCAACGAGATTCTGGTCCTCCGTGACGACGTCACCAACGGAGACGTGCCAGGCGACGACTTCGGCCTCGGCAATCCCCTCGCCCACGTCCGGAAGGCGGAAGAAATAACGCCCCACGCTCAGCCTCCCATTACGCGCTTGAGGGCCGCGTCCACGCGCTTCGGCCCGACGAAATAATCCCATTCGAACGTGTGCGGATAAGGCGTGTCGTAGCCGCAGACGCGTTCGATCGGCGATTTCAGATGGTAGAAGCACCGCTCCAATATCTGCGCGGCAAGCTCGGCGCCAAATCCGCAGAACCGCGTGGCTTCGTGCACGATCACGCATCGTCCGGTCTTCTTGACGGATTCGGCAATGGTCTCGACATCGAGAGGCACGATGGAGCGCAGATCAATCAGCTCGGCGTCATGTCCCCCCTCGGCGATCGCGCTCTCGGCAACATGAACCATCGTTCCGTAGGCAAGGACGGTTGCGGCTGATCCCTCGCGAACGATTGCAGCTTTGCCAAGCGGGACGGTGTAGCGCCCCGCCGGCACTTCGGCCCGAGAATGCTGCGCCCAACTCTTGATCGGGCGATCATGATGGCCGTCGAACGGACCGTTATAGAGCCGCTTGGGTTCAAGAAAGATCACCGGATCATCCTCGGCGATCGAAGCAAGCAGCAGTCCCTTTGCGTCGTAGGGATTGGAGGGAATTACCGTCTTCAAGCCGGGGATGTGCGCAAACAGCGTCTCAGGAGATTGACTATGGGTCATGCCGCCGAAGATGCCGCCGCCATAGGGCGAGCGCACAGTGATCGGAGCCCAGAACTGGCCGCTCGAGCGGTAGCGAAGCTTCGCAGCCTCGGACAGAAGCTGGTCGTAGCCCGGCCAAAGATAGTCGACGAACTGGATCTCAACGACGGGTCTCAACCCGTACGCTCCCATTCCGATCGCAGCCGAGATAATGCCGCCTTCCGTGATTGGCGCGTCAAAGCAACGCTCGATCCCGTGCTTTTGCTGGAGTCCTTCCGTCGCGCGAAAGACCCCGCCGAAATAGCCGACATCCTGTCCGAAGATGAGAATGTCCGGATCGTTGCCCAGCGCCACGTCCATCGCGGAATTGATCGCCTGAACCATGTTCATGACTGGCATCGCTCAGATCCCCACTTCCCGCCGCTGCTCGATTACGCGCCAATCCGGTTCCTTGAACACGCCTTCAAACATCTCAGCGAGACTGGGACGGGATTTTCCGATAGTCCCGATCGCTTCGGCTTCTTTCTGGGCCGCGCGTATGGTCTCAGTTAGCTCCGCCTCGAGCTGGACATGGCGCTCGTCCGACCACTCATCGATTGAAATGAGGTGACGCTTCAGCCGCTCGATCGGGTCGCCCAGTGGCCAGTGCTCGGCATCTTCGGCGGGACGATATTTGGTGGGGTCGTCGCTCGTCGAATGTGCCGACGCGCGATAGGTCACGAACTCTATCAACGTCGCGCCCATTCCGGCGCGGATGCGCTCCACCGCCCATTGTGTCGCCGCCGCGACTGCCAGGAAGTCGTTCCCGTCAACGCGCAAGCCCGGCACTCCGTAGCCAAGTGCCTTGGCAGCGAAGGTCGTCTCATCCGCCCCAGCGATGCCCGAATAGCTGGAGATCGCCCACTGATTGTTGACAATGCAGAGAATGGCCGGCGCCTTATACACTGTGGCAAAGGTCATCCCCTCATGGAAATCTCCTTCGGCGCTGGTGCCGTCTCCAATATGCGCAACCGCAATCTTGTCTGACCGTTTGTATGCCGCTGCCATGGCCCAGCCCACTGCGTGCCCGAAGCGGCTGCCAAGATTGCCCGACAACGAATAGAACCCGTAGTCTCGCGCCGAATAAAGGATTGGCATCTGCCGTCCCTTCATCGGGTCGTTCGAATTCGCGAAGATCTGATTGAACAAATCGATGAGCGGATAGCCCCTCGCCATGAGCCATGTCAGCGATCGGTAGGACGTGAAGGTCATGTCCTCTGGGCCAAGAACCAGCGATTGAGCGGCAGTAATGGCCTCCTCTCCGTTCGATCGCATATAGAAGCTGGTCTTGCCCTGCCGGTGGGCGCGAAACATTCGCTCGTCGATGATCCTCGTCATCAACATTGAGCGAAGACCATCACGCAGCACCTGGACGTCGAGATCGGGCTTCCACTCTCCGACCGCGATGCTCGCGTCATCCAGCACTCTGATGAGCGTATAAGGCAGGCTTCGCAGCTCCGCCTCCGCGGCGTCGGGCGCTGGCCGCTTGACCGAGCCGGCAACTGGAAATGTCATCCTGCTGAAATCGGGAGCATCGCCTGGTCGAGCCGCAGGTACGGGCACATGCAAACCTCGATGCTCGACCACGACCAAATCCTCCGCGCAAGGCTTCTCTCCGTCGCGTATCGATTGACGGCGCCATTCGGTCAAACCAAATGTGGAGCATCCCGAGAGATTCAGATGCGGTTCGGCGCATCGTGCCAAGGAGCCGATGCTTGCGCAAAGATCGCCGAACGCCATTCGGCATAAATGCGGAGTTCGATCGTGAGCCCCGAACATTGGCTTTCCTTATCGACCCTCGATCTGCGCTAAGTCTCGGCCGCCTTACCAGGTTCTATTGCCATTCACGGCAATTGTGATAACCCCGTAACACTGTTATTTGCGCCAGACTATCCGGCCTGGTCCCACCCAACGGTCCAAGAATGTTCTCGTTGGTTGCCAAGGCAGATTTAACTAGGGAGCTTCGCATGATCGTTGATGCTTGGATGCAGCATCCGAACGCTGAATGGATCGCCAATCCCATGTTCGACTCCTTGCGGCGGTGGAAACCAGGCAAATGGTCCGAGACGAGCCAACCAATAGAGGCAACTCTTGCGGAAATGGATCAAGCCGGCGTGTCTGTAGGAATGCTATGTGCGTGGCACGGGCCGTCCGGCCCGATGATCAGCAACGATGAGGTCGCTCATTGCTGCCGAACACATCCTGGCCGCTTCGTCGGGATTGCGTCTGTCGACCTCTACCGACCGATGGACGGCGTGCGCGAGCTCCGCCGCCGCGTCAAGCAAGACGGGTTCAAGGGGCTGCGCGTGCTGCCATGGATATGGGGTCTTCCGCCCGACGACCGCCGTTACTACCCACTTTTTGCCGAATGTTGCGAGCTCGACATTCCGTTCTGCACCCAGGTGGGGCACGCCGGCCCGCTTCGGGAGTCGGAGCCTGGACGCCCCATCCCCTATATCGATCGCGTCGCCATCGAATTCCCTGAGCTGCGCATCGTCGGTGGCCACATCGGCGTACCCTGGCTCGGCGAAATGCTCTCGCTCGTCATGAAGTACCCTAACATCTTCATCGATACCTCGGCCTATAAGGTGAGCCGCTACCCGAGGGAGTTGGTCGACTACATGCGCGGCAATGCGCGACATCGCGTCCTTTTTGGCTCTAATCATCCGTTCTGGCCGGCAGGTGAATGCATCGCCGGCCTCGACACTCTTGACCTCGGTGAGCCGGCGAAGGCCGCGTTCCTCGCGAAGAATGCCAAGTCCGTATTCAAGCTCGATTGAGCAAAGAGAGCATCGGCGTCAATCTGGTCGACCGCACCATGAAGGAGGACGAACATGCCTTGGGCTATCGAACGCAAACATGACCACGTCGTCGTCGTCACGATGAACACCAACAAAGTGAATGCCCAGAATCCGGCATTCTTCGATGACCTGCATGCAGCCTTCGATCGTCTTGAGACTGAGTACGGTGATTGTGCCGTCGTTCTGACCGGGACTGGCAAGGTGTTCACCGCCGGCCTCGACCTGGACCATCATTTCGCGATGTTCGCGCGCCGCGATATCAAGGAGATCGATCGATGGTTCGCTGCCTATCGCGCGACTAACCTCAGGCTATTCACTTATCCTCGCCCCACCGTGGCGGCGATCAATGGCCATGCTTATGCCGGCGGGTTCATCACCGCGATCAACTGCGACTATCGCATCGCCGCGACGGGGGCGGCGCAGTTCGCGCTGAACGAGGTCCCGATCGGGATTCCGATGCCGGCGGTGTATTGCGAGATCATCAAGTACGCGATCGGTACGCAGGCAGCCGCCGAGTTCACGCTGTTCGGGCAGGTGTACGATCTGGAGGCGGCGTGCCGCATGAATGTCGTGCAGAAGACAACCGCACCCGCCGAGCTTCTGGACGCAGCGGTAACCTGGGCCGCCCATGTGAAGCCCGATTGCTACCCCGCCTACGCGTTCTCGAAACGGGCGTTACAGGCAACGGCGATGGCGGCAATCGATTCAGCCGCGCGCCTGGATCTGGACTTCCTCTCGCGTGGCATGTCAGACCCCAAGAGCCTTGAGGCGAACGCGCGTCGTTTCCGCGAGCTGAAGGGCAAGGACATCACCTGGAAACTGCCGGCCTAGCCCGGCTGTTGGCCTGCGGCGATGGCGGATCGCTAGTCCCGCCCTGCGGGCAGCGCCGTCAATCATTCATCGACGGGATCACTCGCTCCATAGCGATTCAACCTCTCGAGACTCGGCACCGCTATCCTGGCATGCCGAGCCTCGACAAGTCCCTCGGCCTCCAGGATCGCAAGAGCTTGGTTCGCGGCCTGCCGCGACATTCCGGCAAGGAGCCCGAGTTCCTCCTGTGTAATCTCGATGTGGCCACGCGTGTTAGGATAGAGCACCGGGTTAAACAGCCAGATTAAATGCCGGGCCACACGTGCGGCCGGATCGTGGAGCCGATCGGATTCAATCGTCGCGATGAACTGACCCATTCTTTCGTTGAGCTGATGCGCGATGAACTGGGCGAACCGCACGCTATTGTCAAATAGCCACATGAACGTGGTCCGGCTCACCATCGCCAGATGCGTCTCTCGGAGCGCCACAAGATCGTATTTGCGCAATTCGTCCTTCATGATCGTGCCTTCACCGAACCAACCACCGGCGCTGACACCACCGTAGGTCATCTGCTTGCCGCTCTCGGAGATCGCGCTCATCTTGACAAGACCTGTGACGACGCCGGTCCAAAAGTCAAAGCGATCGCCTCGATGGCAGATGTAGGATCCGGCCGGGAAATGCCGCTCGCTGATCCCTTTGATCACGGTCGACGCCTCCCGCTCGGTCAGGAGGTCGCTCCAGAAAGCTAAGGCTCGAAGTTCGTCTTTGGCGCTCAAAATTTGCGTCCCCGGCCGCAGCGCGGCACGTCATCCGATGAGGATAACCTCCTGTTGTGTGGCACGAAAAGCGTCAAATATGTCGCGGACTGATAGGAGCGATGATAAGGTCAATATGTCAGTCCTACCGGCTGCCCATCGTCGCGGGTCAGCCGAGGCGTGGATTGGGACCGCGCTCCAGGTACGTGGACAAGACGATGTGACTGCGAGTTGCTTCGATGCCTTCGATGCCGTGAATTCGGACCAACAGATCCTCCAGGGATTGCGCATCTCGGGTCCGGATCTTGAGCAGCATCGCGCTCTCCCCGGTGATCGTGTGCATCTCCTCCACGTCAGGCAGGTCTGAAAGCTCCAGTAACTGGTGGGTCTTTGCCCAAAGCTTGGTGTCAACGTGCACGAAGGCCAAGAGCGGCCGTCCGAGCTTGGCGCCATCGAGGCTTGCAACTGTTGCCTTGATGACCTTGTCCTGCTTGAGGCGCTTGACGCGTTCATGCACGGCTGGCGCAGACAGATGCACCAGCTTCCCCAGCTCAGTATAGCTGCGGGTCGAATCTGTAGCCAGCAAAGCCAGCAGCTTCCGGTCTACATCATCCAACCGCGCACTTTGAGCGGCATCGAGTTGCGCGTCGTTCGCATTCTTCGCCACGGAAACCAATCCCAGTCTGGTTGTTCGAATGTCAAAGCTATGAGCGCTTCATGGAGCCGCACGAAGCAAGGAGCCCGCCGGAACGGGACGATAGCCGCTGCAGGCCCCCACGCAAGCTCGCTCGCTGCCGTCCCGGCCGGTCGCCTCCTGAGGCAGAGCGGCCGAGGCAGCGTCGGTCTCTCCTGCCCTGGTCTGCCACCATCCAGCTAGCTCAGGAACAGCAATGCAAACAGCAGCACCGTCCCGGCCGACAAGCACATTAGGGCTATCAACTGTCCCTTGGCGACTTCCGCCCGAAGTTGGCCATCGGACATGCCAAAAGGGACTTCCAGAGGCACGATCTGCCCGCAGTCTGCCTGCACCAATATTCTCCGAACCCCTGCGCATTCTACAAAGGCAGCGCCGATAGCGGTCGATCGATATTGCGGAAGGCAAACCGCCTCGCGTCTGAGCCCGATCATCCGCTCATTCTCCGCATATTCTCGACCTAGGCGGTCCGCGCCTCGGACAGCGCGAGTTCACGCGCCATTGCCTCGCGCATCACGAACTTCTGGACCTTCCCGCTCACCGTCATCGGGAAGTTTTCCACGAAGCGGACATAGCGAGGCACCTTGTAGTGAGCGATCGAGCCGCGACAGAAGGAACGGATACCTTCTTCGTCACAACTCTGCCCATCCTTGAGCCGGATCCAAGCGCAGATCTCTTCGCCAAACTTCCGATCGGGCACGCCGAAAACCTGGACATCCTGCACCTTCGGATGCCGATAAAGAAACTCCTCGATTTCGCGGGGATAGATGTTCTCCCCGGCTCGGATCACCATGTCCTTGATCCGGCCGGTGATGTTGCAATAGCCTTCCGCGTCGATGGTGGCCAGGTCTCCCGTGTGCATCCAGCCGGCTTCGTCAATGGCTTCCGCGGTCTTCTCCGGATCGTCCCAATAACTACGCATGACGGAATAGCCGCGCGTGCACAGTTCTCCCTGTACGCCGCGCGGAACGACATGCCCCAACTCGTCGACAATCTTGACCTCGACGTGGGGGAATATTTTGCCAACCGTGGAGACGCGGCGCTCCAGCGGGTCATCCCGTTCGCTCTGGAAGCTGATAGGGCTGGTTTCGGTCATCCCGTACGCAATCGTGATCTCACCTATTCCCATCTCGTCGACGACACGACGCATCACCTCGATAGGACACGGCGACCCCGCCATGACGCCGGTTCGCAGGGAAGACAGGTTGAAACGCACAAACTCGGGATGCTCGAGAATGGATAAGAACATCGTAGGGACGCCATGCAGTGCCGTGCAGCGCTCCGCCTCCACGGCCTCGAGCACACTGAGAGCGTCAAACGCCTCGCCAGGAACGACCATGGTCGCAGCGTGGGTGACGCAAGTCAGATTGGAGAGGACCATCCCAAAGCAATGATAAAACGGCACGGGAATGCACAATTTGTCTTCAGGCGTAAGGCCCAGGGATTGCCCGCAGAAGAAGCCGTTATTGAGAATGTTGTGGTGCGTAAGGGTGGCTCCCTTTGGTGCACCTGTCGTTCCGCTGGTGAACTGGATGTTGATCGGATCGTCGAAGCGAAGCTTCACCGAAGGAGGCGGCGATCCCACTCCGCGCCGCCGCACCTCATCAAATGAGAGAAGCCCCTGCACCGCCGCTTTTCCAATTTGAATGATCGCACGCAGTTCCGGAAGCGCCTTGAGGCTCAGGCGCCCGGCCGTGCTGGTTGCGATTTCCGGGGCTAGCTGCTTCAGCATGCCGATGTAGTCGCTCGATTTGAAGGCCGTCGCGGTAATGAGCGCCGCGCACCCCACCTTCCTCAGCGCATACTCCAGTTCATGCGGACGATAAGCAGGATTGATGGTTACAAGAATGAGACCTAGCTTGGCAGTAGCGAACTGCGCGACGACCCATTCGGCATTGTTAGGAGACCAGATGCCTACCCTTTCTCCAGCCACCAACCCAAGGGACGCCAGGCCGCTTGCGAATTGATCGACCGCGACAGTGAGTTCGCGATAGGTCCAGCGAATGCCCTGCGACCGGACCACGAGTGCCAACCGATCAGGATGGGCGCGAGCGACAGCGTCAAAGCACTCACCGATCGTCAAACCGAGAAGGGGCGTCGTAGTCACCCCGCTGACGTAACTCGGCGCAAGCGTCGGACTCAGCCCCTTGAGCATTTGTTAACCTCCCGAAGCCATCCGTTTATCTTGATGTTCTCTGCAAATAACATAGTTATTTAGAAGCGACAAGCGCCGCGCTGGCGAGGCTTTGTCGCTGTCCAAAGCTCCAGCCATACCATCTAATTATCCGAAGAACTTCGTATGCCAGCCCCGGGTGCCCGCAGGCGCTGCGGCCGCGGAACAGCCGAACTCAATCCCGAGTGCGCCGAGACTTGGCTCCCGCAACGTCAGCAGTTCCCCGATAGAATGTGGCGATACACTCGTCGACAAGTTGCTCGGAGTCGACCGAGAGTATCCGAAGGCGTCCCGTCCTCAGCATCAGGAGCAAACCAAACATCCAAGAGGCTCCTGCGATGGCTTTTTCATGCTTATCAGCGGCGTTCACGAGGCCGTCGGCCTCCAAGGCATCGGCAGCCGCGGCGTAGACCCGCTTTAGTCGAACATTCAACTCTCGGTTCAGTTCCTTGCCCACTCCAGCAGGCTTCGCCCCGCCATATAGGTAGAAACCAAGATCATACTCCGAGGGACTATCGCGGAAGTACTCGAACCAGGCACGCAGCGCCGCTGCCCCCTTTCGGCCGACCGATGCCTTAGCAGCAGCGCCTTCGACCGCATTTGCCATGTCGGTCAGGGACTCTCGAAGAATGTCTGCGTAGACTTCTTCCTTGCTCGCGTACTGGGCATAGAGCGCGCCGGTCGTATATCCGGCCGCCTTGGCAATCTCGCGGACAGACGCTCCATCCAATCCGGCTTCAACGAAGACACGCTTCGCAGCGTCCCTGATCAGCGCCCGCTTGAATGCGCTCACGGCTGCCTTGCGCTTCTCGACTCCTGGATCCGAACCGTTTGCCATGGGGCAGCCGCCGCCTTTTGTTTGAAACTGTCGTCAAGCCGACATCGCCCGTATCCGCGATGCCCGCCGCAGTTTTCGCCGCGACTGATCCCTCAGGTCAACCCCACCCGATGAAATGGCGGCTCGACATCCCTGCTTCTAGAGCACTGCGAGCCCTGCCCGACCCACTTAGCTTGACATAACATCGTTATTTTTTTATTACACGAAAATTCTGCTGGTTCACTGGGCTTGCCGCCCCTTGGAAAGCGAGGAAAAGCTATGATCCATCTCTACACTTGGCCGACGCCCAACGGTCACAAGGTTCAGATCATGCTTGAGGAAGTCGGCCTGGCCTACGAAGTGCACCCGGTCGACATCACCCAAGGCGCACAATTCAGGCCCGATTACCTCGCCCTCAATCCGAACAACAAGGTACCGACGATCGTCGATCAGGATGGCCCTGGCGGCCAACCGATCACCGTCTTCGAGACAGGCGCAATTCTGGCTTACCTCGCGGAAAAGACGGGACAGCTCATGCCGGCCAATCGCCGAGCGCGGTCGGAAGTTATGCAATGGCTGATGTGGCAAATGGGCGGACTGGGCCCCATGCTCGGTCAAGCGCAGCACTTCCACCGTTATGCGACCGAGAAAGTCCCCTATGCCATCGACCGTTACACCAAGGAAGGTCGGCGCCTGCTGAGCGTGATGGAACAACGGCTTGATGGTCGTAACTATCTGGCAGGCGAATATTCAATCGCCGACATTGCGTGCTTTCCCTGGGTTCGCATCCACAAGATGGCCAATCAGAGTCTCGATGATTTGCCGAAGGTCGCCCGCTGGTACAGCGCTATCCGCAGCCGGCCACCAGTAGAGCGAGGCCTCAAACTGCTTCTGGATCAGTGGGTCGACGTTACGAAGAGCGAGGAAGCGCGCACCAATCTCTTCGGCGGTCCCCAATACCGCTCGAATACAATCAGCTAAGCCCGAACGAACGCAGATGACGGCGAGAGTTACAATCTACGTCGACTACCGCAGTCCGTTTTCCTATCTTGTCAAGGAAGAGGCGTTCGCGCTTGAGCGTGAATTCGACGTAGACCTTGTCTGGCTGCCGTTCGCCATCGACTTGGAGGGCGCATACGGCGGCGCCGTCGAAGAGCGAACCGAGCGAGATTGGCGTAAAGTCCGCTATTCCTACATGGACGCAAGACGGCTTGGGGCACGACGCAATCTCATCATCCGCGGCACCCGCAAGATCTATAATCCTACGTTGGCGCATATCGGCCTGCTCCTCGCAACGCAAACACACGACACCGTATTCCGCCAATATCACGATACTCTCTGCGAGCGGTTTTGGCGCGGCGAGCTCGACATCGAAGATGCGGTGGCGATTAGAGCTCTCGTTGTCGAAGCGGGAGCGGAAGGCGCGGCATTCGACGAATTGATCTCGTCGGGCGCCGGGGTTCGCCAGTGCAAGAGAATTACTCTGCAAGCCGAAATGCAAGGCGTATTTGGTGTCCCAACATTTGTCCTTGATAGGACCGGCGAACTCTTCTGGGGCACAGATCGGCTGTGGCTTCTGCGGGAACACCTATCTCCGAAAGCCTAAGCAGGCGTCCAATTCATCCGAACCACGGCCACCCGTTAGCGCCAGTCACATAGCGTTCCGCGGACGCTTCCTCCTAAACGCCGGGACCCCTCCTAGGATCCCCGCCTTCTATTGAACGTAAGGCCTCGAGCTCAACCCAAGATTATTCCCGCACGGCTCTCGATGAAGCCCTCGAAGCCCGACGACTATGCAGCCTGGCACCGTGCCGCAACTGAGCAGAGGGCCGTCACCAGCGTGTAGCGATTCGGCGTTGTCATTTATTGAGTATGATGGTCGCGACAATACGCTGTTCAACAACTCGAAACCAAGATTCGAATAGCTCACGGAGGCTGAGGCGCATCGCCGTAGCGTACGGCTCGTCCCAACAGGCGCTAGCCGACGGCAAGGCAGCCAAGCTCGGAGCGCGATCACCGAGCGGTATGCGCAGTGGCGAGTTCGTTGCGAAAGCCGACGACGACGATGAGGCCCGTCGCGATCTGGATTGCTGCAACGGCATAAAGGCCGACCACCATGCTGCCCGTCACTTCGCTAAGCACACCAAGAACCCACGATGACAGCAGTCCCGATATCTGGCCAAGGCTGCTGACAATGGCGATCCCGATCGCCGCTGTACTCTTGGATAAATAGGTTGGTGGAATCGACCAAAACACCGAAAACGCTCCATACTGCCCCACACTCACGAGTGTCAGAAACACGATCGCGGGTATCCAACTCGTATGGAACGTAGCGAGCAGCAGCGCCCCGACAGCCGTCGTCGACACGCTCGCCATGAAGTGCCAACGCCGCTCCTGCAAACGGTCCGAATGCCGTCCGACGGTGATCATCGAAATTGCTCCCGCGATATTTGGTATCGTAGTGAGCAAGCCGATCAGTGCGGGACTGCCGATACCCGATCCGCGGATGATTGCGGGTCCCCAGAAATTGAGAACACTAATCGCCCACGGCGTAAATGAGTAGGCGAGCGCCAAGAGATAGACACGTGGGTCACGAAGCAATTGGGCGAAAATCGCCCCATTGCCATGCAGGCGTTGCTTGCCTACCTGCTCCTCCTCGAGCTTTGCGCGCAGATATTGCTTTTCGGCACGGGTCAACCAGGTCGCATCTTCGGGACCATTGTCCAGATAGAAATAGGTGCAATTCCCATCAGTACGGCCGGAGCGCCTTCGAGCAAGAACATCCATTGCCACGACTTCAGCCCGTGCGCGTCGCCGAAGAGTTCCATGATCCCGCCGGACAGTGGGCCGCCAACAACACCAGCGACGCACAGAGCGACCATGAGCAGCGAGGTTGCGCCGGCGCGCCGCGTCGCCGGAAACCAGTATGTGAGATAGAGAATCAGCCCGGGGAAAAAGCCCGCTTCCGCCATGCCGAGCAGGATCCGCATGATGTAGAGCTGGAATGGCGAGCTAACGAACGCTGTCGAAGCCGAAACGACACCCCACAATACCATGATACGCAGAATCGCCGCCCGCGCCCCGATCCGTTCGAGCAACATGTTGCTCGGCACTTCGAAGACCACGTAACCAAGATAGAAAATGCCAACACCGAGCCCATACGATGCATCCGTCAGACCCACGTCGGCTTTAAACCGGAGATACGCAAAACTGATGTTCGACCGATCAATGTAACAAAGCACGTAAGCGAACAGCAGAAAGGGTATCAGCCTTAGTGTGATCTTTCTGAAGAGCGCAATCTCATTGACGTCGTCACTACGCAGGCAGTCGATTTCCGACTGTAACGTGTCGATCGCGGTCGTCGCTGGTCTCATTTGCGCTCTCCTGTCTGGACGACCCGCGCGGCGTCAACTCAAATTGCGGCCGAACGCGGTGTGTGCGCCAGATGGGCTACTGGATTGTCAGGCTATTTCTTCGCTAGGCGCTGCGGACCCTGGGCTGGCCAGGATCGATCATCACATCGACGAGTACGGGCTTGCGAGAAGCAATTGCTTTCGTGAGCGCGGATTCCAACTCGTCTGGGCGATCAACCCTCACCGCCTCCACCCCCAATCCGCGCGCCAATGATATGAAATCAAGAGGTGGATCTGCAAAATCCATCCCGATGAAGTGATCTGCATTGCGCATCGAAACCAATCGTTCCTTGATAATCCGATATGATCTGTTGTTTGCGATCACGTAGGTGATGGGAAGTTTGAGCTGGGATGCGGTCCACAACGCCTGGATCGCGAACATGGCGCTACCGTCTCCAACGAGAGCCACAACGGAGCTCCCCTCTCTCGCCAGAGCTGCACCAACCGATCCGCCCATCGCAAAGCCAAGCCCTCCGCTGGACAACCCCATGAAGTCGCGTGGTCCGTCGACTTTAAGAACAGACGACAAAAGTGGAGCGGTCGTCGGGGCTTCCTCCACTACAATCGTGCCCTCAGGAATGACCTGCGCGACCAGCATTGCCAGGCAGGCGGGATCTATTGGCTGGTTCTTCATCTTTTCGCTCGCTGAGCGAATGAACGTTTCCCTCTGCACGCCCCAGTTTGCTGAACTGATGGAAGCTAGCCTCTTCTCAGCCGACCGCTTTTGTTCGGCCGAAAGCCGCTCCTTTAAGTGGGGAAGGAGACCAACAAGCGTGTCCTTTACGCCCGCCCGAATGGCGAACTGCGTTTGATAGTTCTTTCCAAGCTCCCATTCCCGCTCGGAGATGTGAACCACCCTCAGGCCCGGAGGCATTGGATCGACCTCGCTGAAGGCTGACATTCGCAGCAGGTCGGCCCCGAGCACGATGAGCAGATCGTGCCGTGAAAGTATTTCCCGGACGCGGGTCTGGTTGCGCGACAAGTCACCCATGAACGCCGCGTGATCAACAGGGAATCTCGTGTTGTACGGGATGGGCTCGTGATACACGGGAGCCCCGAGCAGTTCGGCCAGCTGCCCAGCCTCCGACATGGCATCTTGTTCAGATAACTCACGGCCGGCAATTATTATGGGCGCCACGCTGTCACGCATAGCGCGAACGATCTGATCGCGTACGCTGTCAGTCGGTACGCCATGCGAAAGAACGCGTGTCTTGTGACCCAACTCGAGGTCTGCCTCGTCGTCGAGAATGCTGCCCGGCAGGCTTAGAAAGACAGGCCCGAACGGAGGCGTAAGGGCGACTTTCGCCGCGCGACGAACGACCGTCGGAAGATCCTCGACGCGCTGAACCTCGTGCGCCCACTTCACCAGCGGCTGAGCGATTGGTACCAACGGTTCATAAAGCATCGGCTCACGCAGGCCGTATCCGATCTCATATTGGCCGGCGGTGATGATAATCGGCGATCCTGCAAACTTGGCATTGTACAGGGCACCCATCGCGTGCCCAAGCCCCGGCGTGCAATGCAAGTTGCACGCGGTGAGTTGACCCGATGCGCGGGCAAACCCGTCTGCCATTGATACGACCACCGATTCCTGAAGGCCAAGCACGTAGCGCAGGTCGGCACCCGGCAGCGCCTCCATCAGCGCCAACTCGGTGGTGCCTGGGTTTCCAAACAGATGCGTCACGCCTTCGTCCTGGAGCAGTCGAAGAAATGCTGCTCGACCGGTCAGTCTATCCAATTGCGCGTCTCCTCTTAAGGCTTGTGTTCGACCACGCGTGAATACCAAGCGCAGTGAACTCAGAAATGGTGCTACTGTTTGGGAAGGCCGATCTTCTCGATGATTTCACGCCACCGCGGAATTTCGCCGGCGAGGAAATCAGCCAAATATTCCGGCCTTGTCGAGGTTGCCGGAATCATGCCTTGCGACTCGAGCGCGGATTTTACGCTCGCGTCCGAGAGCGCGGACATGAACGCTTCGTTGAGTTTCGCAACGACATCAGGCGGTGTTCCTTTGGGGGCGAAGACACCGAAGAAGACACTTGAATCGAATCCTTTCAGACCCTGCTCGTCCAAGGTCGGGACGTCAGGCAACAAAGGCGTTCGTTCGATTGTGGTAACGCCGATGGCCTTGATCGTCCCCGCTTTGATCTGCGTTGCGGCCACGAAAACGTCGGCAATAACCAACTGCACTTGTCCGGCGAGGACGTCGTTCATAGCGGGGGCGGCCCCGCGATAGGGCACATGAAGGAGTTCGAGTCCTTCGCGAGAATTGAATAGCTCACCGGCAAGATGTGTTGTCGTGCCCGTGCCGGAGCTAGCAAAGGCCAGCTTTTTTCCCGACTTTGCGTAAGCGACCAACTCGCTAAGATTTCCCGCCGGAACGTCCACGTTCGCGGCCAACACGTTGGGCATTTTGCCGAGCATAATTACTGGATCAAAGCTCTTGATTGGGTCGTATCCAATCTTCTCGTACAAGCTTGTGTTGATGGCCAGTGTGGACGTTCCGAACAGCAGCGTATAACCGTCGGGCTGGGATTTCGCGACGAACTCCGAGCCGATGTTTGCGCCGCACCAGGTTTGTTCTCGACGATGACCGGCTTTGGAAGAAGGGCGCGCAGCCCCTCCGCCAGATTGCGTGCAAGCACATCGGTCGGTCCGCCCGCCGCGAACGGCACGATCAGCTTGATTGGACGGTCCGGATAGGTGGCGCTGGCCGGCGATGCGAAGGCAGCACCGATGGCCAGCAAGCCGATTGCAACTAGCTTTTTCATTTAAATCCTCGCAAAAATCAAACCGCCGATCGGATCAACCACTGGAGGCCGGTGGCCTGAGACTATGGTTTCCGCCCTTTTCTCTCGACGAATGCCCGAAGTCTCGCCTGAGCGGAGGGGGTCACGACGACATTGCAGAAGTCCTCGACCGCATTTGCGACTCCGCGTCGATAATTCTCATCAATCTGTCGCATGAGCGCGGCGCGCCCCAAGCGCATCGATTGTTCGGGCTTCGCCGCGAAGGTGTTCGCAAGCGCTAGGGCAGCTCGATCGAGCTCACTTCCCGCGACCACCCTGTTAACGATTCCAAGCTCGACCGCTTCTTTGGCATCGAACACGCGGCCGCTAAATAGGAGCTCGAATGCGCGATGCCGACCGACGATACGCGGCAGGTGAACATAGTGGATCGCAGGCACCACGCCGAGGTCGATCTCAGGATAGCCAAACGTTGCACCGTCTCCAGCCAAAACCACGTCGCATGAGACGGCCAAGGTCATTCCGCCCCCACGCGCCGCACCGCCAACCGCCGCAATTGACGGCTTGCCTAGGCTATATTGCGCATCAAACAGGTTCATGTAGAGCTCCTGAAGCAACTCGCGGACTTCTTCGCCAGTTCTTCCGACGACTAGGTCGAGGTCTAGCCCCGCAGAGAAGCTGTTCGCGAGTGCGCTGGATAGAATGACCGCCCGCGCATCACCGTCTGAGGCAGCTCGTCGAAACGCCGCGACGACGTCACGAATTAGTTCGAGGCTCACAGCGTTTACAGGAGACCGGTCGATTGTGATTCTTGCGATATTGCCGATCAGCTCATACCTGACGACCTTAGACGGATCCGTTGTGGGGATCATTGCGCGACCTTTTTTCGGACCAAGTAGCGCTGGACCCCTTCCAGGACCAGTTTGGATGACTGGTTGTAAACGGTGCTCTTCAACCCGATTACGCCTGTGGTCCTGTTGGGAGATAGCTCGGCGACTTCGAGTGCGGGATAGAGTGTGTCTCCACTGTAGACCGGATGTAAGAACTTCGACGATTGATCCAGGAATCCGATCAAACTGTCCTCGACCATGAAGGGAAACTCCCCGGCTCCTGCTGCGGTTTGGATCACGATTTGATAGCCGTGGGCCAGCATGTGAGGCATCCCTCTTCGGCGACAGTATTCGACGTCGTAGTGAACTGGATGGTTGTCACCGCTTGCGCTTTGAAATGCCAAGAAGAGCGCGTCCGTCATGGTCCTGCTCGGAAGAACGAACTTCTCCCCCAATATAAAATCCTCAAACCACCGGTTCTTGAAACGCCGATGGGTGGCGGGATCAAAAGGCACATCCATGGAACGTTCCTATCTTTGAGATTGAGCGAGAGGACAGCCGCCCTCGGCAAGGGACCGATACGTCGTGGTTCCGTCCAAATGTCCGATGATCTTGAGATCATCGAACGGGTACCGCGATTCCGGCGGCGACTTCACCTCGACCATCGTGAGGTCCTCCATGACGCGCCCGTCGGATCGGATTGAAGCGTTGTGGACGAACACGTCATCGACCTTCAGTTCGCGCATCTTTGCTGCGACTTTCTCGCCGTCCAACGTTCCCGCTTCTTTGGCTGCCTTGAGCCAATGAAGTACGCCCGAATAGGTGAGTGATTGGACCATCGTCGGCGGCTTGCCGCGGTAGCGCTTCATGAAGGATTGCGACCAAGCCCGGGTCTTATCGTCGATATCCCAATAGGTGGCTGTAGCGAACTGGAGTCCTTGTGCGGCCGGAAGTCCGATTGCCTGTATGTCACTATGCAGAACGAGGAAGCCGACCAGATGTTGCCCCATCTGCGTCAAACCGAACTCTTGGGCTTGCTTCAGAGCGTTGCTGAAATCCCCACCAGCGTTCGCAAGACCTACGGCCTTGGCTTTTGAGGATTGCGCCTGGAGGAGGAACGACGAAAAGTCTGACGAATTGAGTGGGTGCAGAACGTGGCCCAGCACCTTGCCGCCCGCAGCTTTGACAGCCGCCGAGGCATCCTTGTCCAGGGCGTGACCAAAGGTGTAGTCGGCAGTCAGGAAGAACCAGGTATCGAGCCCCTTTGCGACCGCTGCACGGGTCGGGGCGGATGACAGCGCATAGGTATCGGGCGCGAACTGAAATGAGGTGGCCGCACAACCTGGCCCCGTTAAAGTCGAAGCAAAGCCTCCGGCGATCACAAAAACGAACCTCTTTTCTCGAGCGAGCTCCTGAACCGCACTTGCGATAGAGCTCGGTCCGCCATCCGCCACGAGAGACACATGGTCGACGTCGATCCACTTTCGAACGATCGAGGAGGCAATGTCCGGCTTGTTTTGGTGGTCAGCGTGCACGACTTCTATTTTTCGTCCAAGCAGCTCCCCACCGAATTCCTCGACTGCCATGCGAGCTGCGACGGCCGACCCTTCGCCGCTGAGATCCGCATATAGACCGGACGAGTCATTCAGAACGCCAATTCTGATAGGCCCGTCGTCGGCCGCCAGCGCCTGTTGTCCGAACGGCAGCGCAATCGCGGTCAGAATCGTGAGAAGGCGCTTCACTTGGTCATTTCCTCGCATGTTATTGTGCTTGTTGACGGCTTGCGGTGATTTCACACCATCTGGTCTGGCTCGATCGCGATGCGCTCCGCGATGATGGCATCGACCTCTTCCTCCCGCAGACCTGCTTCACGAAGGACGCCACGGGTGTCTTCACCAAGCAGTTTTGGTTTCGAACGCAAGCTGCCCGGCGTACGTGAAAACTTGATTGGAAAGCCAAGCGACTTGTAGTCACCGTCGGACAGGATCATGGAGCGGTGCGCGGTATGCGGCGCCGACAAGACCTCAGGCACGTCGAGGATCGCACTCGCGGGAACACCTTTTTTCAGAAGTCGTTCACTTACGTCTCTGCCGTCGCAATCCGCGAAGATGCTTTGGAGAATTCCTCTGAGCGCCGCGCGGTTCTTGACGCGCTGCGCGTTGGTCGCGAATTCTGGATCTTCCGCCAAGCCGCGACATCCCAGAAAATCACACGCAACCCGGAACTGCCGATCGTTCCCGATGCCGACAAACATCGGACCAGTCCTGGTCTGAAATTCTTCGTACGGAGCGATGGACGGGTGCTGGTTGCCGCTGCGTGTCGGCACGTGCCCGGCCTGCAAAAAGCCAACGGCATGCGGATGCAAATAGGTCAGCGCGCAATCATAGAGACAGACGTCTATCTTTTGTCCCAAGCCTGAGCGTTCACGTTCCAGGGCAGCCATCAGAATCGCTGCGAGCGCATTCATGCCCGTGCCGATATCGACGATCGACATTCCCGCGCGCAGCGGTCCGGAGTCCGGACTGCCGTTGACGCTCATGCATCCCGCGATCGCCTGAACCACAGAGTCATAGCCAGGCATCCCCCCAAGCGGACCGTCTTCGCCAAACCCCGTGATTTGGCAATAGATCAGGCGCGGAAACTTCTTCGAGAGAACATCGTCGTAGCCGATGCCCCACCGCTCAAGCGTCCCGGCTTTGAAATTGTGGATGAGGACGTCGGCCCCATCCAGCAACCGCATGAGAAGCTCTCGTCCCTCGGGCCTGGCAAGGTCGATGGAAGTGTGCCGCTTGTTCCGATTGATGCCGCTGTAATAGGCGCTGCCAGCTGGCGTGAACGGCCCCCATGTTCGGGTTTCGTCTCCCGACGGAGGTTCGACCTTGAGCACCTCGGCGCCATGGTCCCCGAGAATTTGGGTGCAAAATGGCCCGGCGAGCACCCGCGAAAGGTCCACGACTTTGAAGCCGGTCAGCGCCCCGCCCTGATGTTTCATTATGCGGCCCTATTGTTCCGTATATCGAAACTTAGAGCATGGCGTAGCAGGATGGTCAATACCGGCCAGGCTGGGGCGAATCCGATATGAAACGTGCCCGACGCAGTGGCTGATGGAGGATCAAGGACATGCCCGGACGAAGATCGCCCGGCGATCAGTCGACAGCGAATCTCGGTGAGCCCGCCAATCCTTCCGGCGCCCTTCTTCGAGGTCTCGATGTGCTCGAGGCTTTTGGGCCGGATCGCGATCTTCTTGGAAACGCGGAAATCTCTGCCGCAACCGGCCTTCCTAAAACTACCGTTTCGCGGCTGACGCGCGCATTGGTGGACGCGGGCTACCTCGAATATGACTCCGCTCGAGGCAAATACCGGCTGCGTCCGCGTGTGCTGACACTGGGCTTCTCGCTACTAAGCAACATGAAAATTTTGCCCGTGGCACACGAGCAATTGCAACGTCTGGCAACTGACAGCGGCTGTACCGTATCTCTCGCCTGCCCCGATCCACCTCAGCATATGATCTACGTCGACCGTTGCAGCGGCGTCGCGATGCCCTACTTCTTTAGCGTTGGCTCTGCAGTCGATATGGCTCGCACGGCAACCGGTCGAGCTTATATCGCAGCACTCGGTTCGGAAGACCGCCACGAATTGCTCGTGAGGCTAGCGCCACATTATCCCGAGGATTGGAAAGTCCTAGAAGCAGAGATCGATCAAGCACGACTGGACGTCATAGAGCGAGGCTTCTGCACCGTCGATACAACGTGGCGCCAGAATATCCGGAGCGTCGCGGCGCCTCTGGTGTCGCGCGACGGCACCGCTCGTATGTCGGTCAACTGTGTTGCACAGACGATAGCGATGGATCGAAAGACCCTGACCAGCAAATGGGGGCCCGTTCTGGCCAAATTGGCCCAGACTTTGTCGACCTATCTATAGTCATATTTCGGGCCGCCACATCGAATGATCGACCTAGGATGCGGCCAGGATGGAGCCAGTCAGGGTACACGCTGATGCGCCGGCACTTTGCGAATGAACAGGCAACCGGTCGCGCCTCGCAACCGAAAAGGGAACTCTTCGGGCCGGCCCTCGAATTCGGGCCAGCCCGTTTCGGTTAGATCGTCGTGCGGGCGATGGATCGAACGGCCGTGCCGTCCTCAAATGCCTGCAACAAGCATGTATTTGATGTCGACATATTCGTCGATGCCGTGGCGGGACCCCTCACGCCCAAGCCCCGATTGCTTGACGCCACCGAACGGTGCGACGTCGACGCCGACAAGTGGCGAATTGATGCCCACCATTCCGGCCTCCAACGCTTCGGCTACTCGAAACGCGCGACCCAAGTCGCGCGTGTAAAAATAGGATGCAAGGCCAAACGGCGAGGCGTTGGCTTGCGCGATGACATCCGCCTCGTCGCTGAACCGATAAACCGGAGCAACCGGTCCGAAGGTCTCTTCCCTTGTCACCAGCATCTCGGCGGTGACATTGGCCAGCACAGTCGGTTCAAAGAACGTCTGCCCGAGTGCGTGACGGCGGCCGCCAACAACCACGCGAGCCCCCTTCTCCTTCGCGTCCCTGACATGCCTCTCAACCTTGTCGACCGCCTTGGCGTTGATCAACGGTCCCTGGCTTACGCCGGCGTCGAGGCCGTTTCCAAGCCGCAACTCGCTAACCCTCTTTGCCAGCTTCTCGACGAATGCGTCGTAGATAGCGTCTTGGGCGTAGAGACGATTCGCACAAACGCAGGTCTGGCCCATGTTGCGGAACTTCGAGACAACGGCTCCCTCCACCGCAGCATCTAGATCGGCATCCTCGAATACGATGAACGGCGCGTTGCCCCCGAGCTCGAGCCCGACTTTCTTCACGGTTGAAGCCGCCTGACGCATCAGGAGCTTCCCGACATCTGTAGACCCCGTGAAGCTAATCGCGCGCACGGCGGGTTCTTCGGTAAGTATTTTGCCGATCGCCGGCGCATCACCCGTGACGATGTTGACGACGCCGGCAGGTATGCCCGCCCGTTCAGCAAGAACTCCCAGCGCGAGCGCAGTCAGCGGCGTTTCCGGCGCTGGCTTGAGCACGATCGTGCAGCCGACCGCAATCGCAGGAGACACCTTGCGCGTGACCATCGCCGCCGGGAAATTCCAGGGTGTAATGGCAGCAACGACGCCCACCGGTTGCCTGATCACCAGGATACGGGCGTTGGGCTGATGCGACGGAATAGTTTCTCCGTACACCCGTCGCGCCTCTTCGGCGTAGAACTCCACGAAGGACGCAGCGTAGTCGATCTCTCCCTTTGCCTCGGCCAGGGGCTTGCCCTGCTCCGCTGTCAAGAGCAGCGCTAAGTCATCTCTGTTTTCGATGATCAGATCGAACCACTTTCGCAGCACTATTGCACGCTGCTTGGCTGTCAGCCCCGACCAACGCGGAAACGCCGCTTGAGCCGCACGGACGGCCTGTGTCGCTTCGTCTGCGCCTAAATTCGGCACCGAGGCGACCCTTTCGCCTGTAGCCGGGTTTAGCACAGGCACGGTCGGCGTGCCGATCCACTCTCCGCCAATCAAGCAACGCTCGACCAACAACGACCCGTCCTTAAGCTTCAACATCTGACTCCCTTACCAATCCATCAGCTTTCTCGAATGACCAATTTGTGGTCACGATTTCGGACCCTCATCGGCCGATCGCAGTCTCAAGTGGAACGCGATGCCGAGGACGGCGACAATTTGCACGAAGCAAAATCCAACGAGGGCGGCCCATCCGCTGACGTGCCAGAACCATCCCCCGAGCGAACCCAATACGCTCGAACCCAGATAGTACGAGAGCAAGTAGAGCGACGTTGCGTGACTCTTGTTCCGATCGGCGAGGTAGCCAACCCATCCACTGACGACGGAGTGCACCACAAAGAAGCCAACGGTAATGACAGAGATTCCAGCGATCACAGCAAGCAGAGACTCCAGCATTGTAAGCGCCAGGCCCACGACGAAGATCATTCCTCCTGCAACGACGACCAGCGATCGGCCATATTTCTCGGCCAGCGCGCCCGCTACGGGAGAAGCAAAGACTCCGAATATGTAAGCGAGAAAAATCAGACCAATTTGAGTTTGGTTGAGACTGTAGGGAGGCGCGAGCAGGCGAAAGCCGGCGTAGTTGTAGATTGTGACGAACGCTCCCATTGCCAGAAACCCTGTCGCAAAAATCCACGGAAGTTCGATCTGGCTGAGATGACCAAACCACGCATGGACATGCACGCGCAGCCCAACGGTGGAGCGGCGGACGAAATTCCTCGAGGGCGGGAGCAGCATAAGGAAGATAATTGCGACGAAGAGATCGACTGCGGCCATCGTCGCGAGAGCCGTGCGCCACGAAGAGAAGTGCGTGAGTGCGCCGATAGCCACTCGCCCAATCATGCCGCCGAATGCGGTGCCACCTACGTAAAGTCCCATCGCGCGGCCGAGACGCTCCGCTGGCACTTCCTCCGACAGATAGGCCATGGCGACCGCCGGCACTCCACCGAGCACCAGCCCCTCGAGCGACCGAGTGGCCAGCAAGAACTCCCACGTGGGCGCAGCCGACGATATCAGATTTAGAATGGCGGCGCCGGCCATTGAAAGGAACATCAGCCCACGTCGCCCCCAGGTCTCCGACAATGCGCCCACGCAGACGATCGAAATCGCCAGGCAGCCGGTCGTCAACGACAAGGCCAGCGAACTCGTGGCTGGACTGACATCGAAGTCCGATGTGAACTCCGGCAAGAGCGGCTGGGTGCAATAGATCAAGGAAAACGTCGCAAAACCCGCAAGGAAGAGCGCGCCGCTTATTCGCGCCAACCCGTTCGAGGGTGACAAAACTTGATGCGCCTCCTTACCGCGCTTCATGAAATCGATCGGAACGCACCGATCCTTCATTTGTCGCGCTCCGCAGGCTCTCGGCTTTGGACGCAAAGATTGCATCAAGCAAGGCACGAACCGGATGTTGCAATTCGACGCCGTCGAGCATTTTGGCTTGGCAGCGACAGGAATGCCCGCTCGCGAGAAGCCGTCCTTTGAATTCTCTGTTTCGGACGTGATTCCACCAGCTCTGCCCGTATATCCTCCTTGAAATCACGCGATTGTCCGTTGCGTACCCGTACGCGCCGGCCATCCCGCAGCACCCGCTCGGAAGAATCGTAAGGTCCACGCCAAGCGATCTGAACACAACCTTCCAATCCTCAGTCGCCGCGCCGGCGTTCGTGCGCTCGGTGCAATGTGGCAGCAGCCAATATCTGCCCGTGATTGGTCCACGGCTCGTATTGCCGAGGCATTTCACTAACCACTCCTGCAGCAGCAAAACCTGCGGAGCTTCCGACCCGAGCGCATGCCGGTACTCCGATCGGTAGGTCAACGCCATCGACGGATCAATTCCGACGAGATCGACACCGCTTGCCGCGAGCTCGCGCAGCATCGTCGCATTAAGGCGCGCAGCGTCTTCGAACTCTGCGAGAAGCCCATGCACGTGGAGCGGCTTGCCGTTTGGCAGGAATGGCGCAATCCAGGGTGTGAACCCCAGGCGGACAATCAAATCGACCGTATCGAGAACGATCCGCGTCTCGAAGTAGGTTGTGAACGCATCCTGCACCAAGACGACGTTCCTGGCGCGCTGCTCGTTCGTCAAACCCGCAAGCGCCTTCGCGCTGGCAATGCCGACGCCTCTATCTCTCAACTCTCTCGTCAGATCAATTCCCGAGAGCCGTGGCGCCCCTACGAGGCCGATGGACCGAAGAACACATCTTCCGACCGCGCTCGAGACAAACGTATTGTACGGCCACGATAACTTCGCAAGAAGGGGAAGGTTACGCTCCAGCGACGCCAGCAAACGATCCTTGAAGGGGCGGAGGTAGCGGCCATGATACAGCTCGAGAAACTTCGCGCGAAAGGACGGCACATCGACCTTGATTGGACACTGGCCTACGCACGATTTGCACGCGAGGCAGCCATCCATTGCCTCCTTCACCTCATGCGAAAAGTCAGGGACTCCCACCAGCTTGCCGAAAGTGTTCCAGGCACGCGCCGGCAGCCTTTTCAGCTTCGGTGACACCCTTTGCGTGCGCGCCTGAGTCGCCGGATCGACGCCTTTGGCCGACAACATCCTCAACCATTCGCGGATCAGGGATGCGCGCCCCTTGGGCGAGTGACGCCTATCACGCGTCGCCTTCCACGATGGACACATTGCGTCGTCAAGATCGAAATTGTAGCAGACCCCGTTCCCGTTGCAGTGCAACGCCTCATCAAACGCCTTTCGTGCAGCGAGAGAAATCTGTCGATCGCTCTGGCCGCGGGTCGGAACACCATCGATCCTGAGCAGCTCGCCCCCTGTAGGCGTGGCAATCTTGCCGGGATTTAACTGATTGTGTGGATCGAACGCAGCCTTGACGAGCTGGAGCGCAGGATAAAGCGGTCCGAAGTACCGTGGTCCATACTCGGAACGAACGCCCTTGCCGTGTTCACCCCAAAGCAGTCCGCCGTACCTGGTCGTCAATTCGGCAACTTCGTCGGAAATCTCCCGGACGAGCTTTTCCTGGGCCGGGTCCTTCATGTCGATGGCCGGTCGGACGTGCAACACGCCAGCGTCGACATGACCAAACATGCCGTACGAGAGACCGCGTTTGTCTAGGAGCTGGCGGAATTCACGGATGTAGTCGGCGAGCTTTTCCGGCGGGACGGCGGTGTCCTCCACGAACGGAATCGGGCGCTTTTCGCCCTCGACGTTGCCCAGAAGTCCCGCCGCGCGCTTGCGCATGTTCCAGATGCTTTTGACGTCCCGGCCGCCCCGAGCGATCGTATAGCCACGGACATCCCGGGCAACGTTGTCGCCCGTCAAGCTCGTCTCGACGCGGCGCAGCTGTCTTTCGAGATCGTCCTCGCTATCGCTTATGAACTCGACCAGATTGACGCCCTGCGCCGGCCCCTCGGGATCCTCGGGAAAGAACCGACTGACCTCGCGCCAGACGGCGTCCCCCCGCCCCAGCCCGAGGACCATCGAGTCCACCGTCTCGATCGAAGCCGCCTTGAGCTCCATGAGGGCCGCCGCGTCTCGTAGAGCTGCGTCGAAGGTTCCATACCGCACATTGACGAGCGCGCTGCACTTGGGAATCGGTACCAAGTTTAGCTTGGCCTCCGCGATGAAGCCGAGCGTACCTTCCGATCCGCAAAGAACGGCATTGAGATCGAACAGCCCATCGCGATTCCGCAGGTGTGCGAGGTCGTACCCGGTCAGGCACCTATTCAGTTTCGGAAAGCGCGCTTGGATAAGACCGCGGTTGTCGACATGAACCTTGTCGAGCACGGTGTGGGCCAAGCCGACCCTATCGGGCCGCAGCTTGACTTCCCGCAGATCCTTTTCGGCGAGAGGCTCTGAACGCCATAGCGCTCCTCCAAGCAGGACCGTGGACAATTCCAGGACGTGATCTCGCGTCTTTCCGTACAGGCACGATCCCTGACCGCTCGCATCCGTGCTGATCATTCCGCCGATCGTAGCTCGGTTCGACGTCGAAATCTCCGGCGCAAAAAAGAGGCCATACGGACGCAACGCGGCATTGAGCTGGTCTTTGACCACGCCTGCCTGCACCCTCGCCCAGCGCTCTTCGGCATTGATCTCGATGATGCCGTTCATGTGGCGCGACAGATCTACCGCCACGCCATTGGTCAGCGACTGTCCATTCGTACCGGTCCCGCCCCCGCGCGGCGCGATTTTCAACTCTCGAAAGCGGGCCTCGGCCGCGAGAGTCGCAATTCTTGCGACGTCCTCGACGTTTCTTGGGAATATCACCGCTTCCGGCAGAAGCTGATAAATCGAGTTGTCGGTCGAAAGCGCGAGGCGCTCGCCATGTTCGGAGGAGCATTCACCTTCGAAACCCCGCCTGCGGACTTCCGTCAGGAACTCCGCATACAGGCGCGCAGCAGCAGGACTGCCGTCTAGGCGGGGAATCATGAGGCCACTCTAAGGTTTGTTAGGCGACGACCGCCACCTCTCGCGGTGCGGCCTTTGCACTCGCATGAACTGATAGGAAGCGGTCCGCTTCCAATGCCGCCATGCAGCCAAGGCCCGCGGCCGTCACGGCCTGCCGGTAGACGCCGTCCGCCACATCACCCGCCGCGAAGAGCCCCGGCACACTCGTCGTCGTCGTCCCCGGCTTCACCTTGATGTAGCCGTCAGCGTGCAAGTCTACCTTCCCTTCCAACAAGGCGCTCGCCGGCGCATGGCCGATCGCAATGAACACACCATCGATCGCAAGACGGTCGAGGGCCCCGCTCGTGCGGTCCTTCAGAACAATTCCTTCGACCTTCGCGGGATTGCTCTCGCCGACGATCGACTCCACTTCACTATTCCAGCGTACGCTGATCTTGGGATGGGCAAATAGGCGATCTTGGAGAATGCGCTCCGCACGCAGGGTATCGCGTCTATGGACCAATGTGACAGAACTGGCGATATTGGCGAGATAAAGCGCCTCCTCCACGGCGGTATTCCCGCCGCCGACGATTGCGACCCGCTTGTCGCGGAAGAAGAAGCCGTCGCACGTGGCGCATGCCGACACCCCGAAGCCCCGGAAGGTGTCTTCCGATGGAATGCCAAGCCACTTGGCTTGCGCGCCGGTCGCATAGATCAGTGCGTCGCAGACATAGTGGTCACCGCTGTCACCGATCAGGCGGAAGGGCCGCGACCCGGTCTCGATCGACACAATGTGATCGTACATGATGCGCGTTCCCATGTGCTCGGCCTGGGCCTGCATCTGTTCGACGAGCCATGGTCCCTGGATAACATTGGCGAACCCGGGATAGTTCTCGACGTCGGTGGTCGTAACCAGTTGCCCTCCCGGCTGCATGCCAGTCAGGAGAATGGGACGCCGGCTGGCGCGCGCGGTGTAGATTGCGGCCGTATATCCTGCCGGGCCTGCGCCCAGAATGATGACGTCCGTCCGGTGCTCGGTCATTTTGTGGTCCTCGTGTGACTAAAACTTCTGCATTCCCCAACGCCGAACAGTCTTGCGTTCGATCGTCCGGAAAATGACGCTCTCGACGAAAAGGCCGATGAGAATGACGCACAGCAGTCCGGCAAATACGTTTGCAGTCTCAAGATTGTTGCGGTTCTCGTAGATGAACCACCCAAGGCCGCCCTGTCCTGAACTCACGCCGAAGACGAGCTCTGCGGCGATCAGGGTGCGCCAGGCGAAAGCCCAGCCGATCTTGAGGCCAGCCAGAATCGACGGAAGAGCGGCCGGGATCAGGATTTCGGCGACAAGCGAGAGGCCCCTCAGACCGAAGCAGCGCCCCGCCATTCGAAGCGTGTCGCTGACGGATTGAAAGCCCGTGTGCGTGCTCAACGCGACCGCCCACAGCACCGAATTCACGATGACGAAGACCAGACTACCCATGCCGAGGCCGAACCAGAGCAGCGCGAGCGGCAGCAGCGCCACTGCGGGCAGCGGGTTGAACATCGAAGTCAACGTCGACAATACGTCGCTCCCGAATCGCGTCGTGGACGCCAGGATCGTGATTGTCGCCGCCGCCGTAATCCCGGCCGCGTAGCCGATGATGAGGACCTTCATAGTCAGCAGGATACGCATCACGAGGCCGCCGGAAACCAGCGACGACACCAGCGCGACGATGACCTCGGAAAGGCGGGGCATCATCAGCGGGTTGTCAAGGTAGGTCGCGTAGCCTTCCCATACAGCGGCCAAAAGGCCAACCACAATGAGTCGACGGACGAGCGTGCTTTGAAGGATCCGGTCGTATAGCGGAAGAGGACATTCCACATCCGCCGAGGGCTCGATGACGCTTTGCAGCTCAAACTCGTCGCGAACCGGGGGAAGCGCAAGGGCCAAGCGGGCAGTCTGCTCAATCGTGGTCATATTACTGTCCTTTCGGATGCCGCGGACATGGCGTGAAGAGCATGTGATGGATGCGGGAACAAAGACTGCCGAAATCCGCGCTTCCGAGATCAGCGAAGGCGAACTGATGTGCGTTGATCTCGGCACGAACCTGTCCCGGATGCGGGGTCAACACCAGAATGCGCGACCCCACGATCACAGCCTCCTCGATGGAGTGCGTGACGAACAGGATGGTCGAGTGTGTCCCACTCCAAAGCTCGAGAAGATCGTCCTGCATCTTCCTTCTGGTCAGTGCGTCGAGCGCGGCGAACGGCTCGTCCATCAGAAGAATCTTCGGCTCCATCGCCATCGCGCGCGCGATGGCAACCCGTTGCTTCATGCCGCCGGAGAGCGTGTGAGGATACGCGTTGCCGAACTTCTCCAAACCGACCTTGGCAGTGAAGACACGAGCCCGGTCCAGTATTTCGGCGGAAGACCACTTCTTGGACTTCTGCATGGGGTACGCGACGTTCTCTAGGATCGTCTTCCAGGGCAGCAATTGGTCAAATTCCTGGAAGACCATCATCCTGTCTGGGCCCGGAGCATCGACGATCCGGCCGTCGAGTCTGATTTCTCCGGCTGCTGGCGTGAGAAATCCGCCGACCGCCTTGAGCAAAGATGATTTGCCGCAGCCGGACGCGCCGAGCAGGATAAACCTGTCGCCCCGATACACGTCGAAGCTCACGTCGTATGCCGCTGTGACGATGCTGGCGTCCGTACGATAGCGCAGCGTCACGTTCTTGAGGCTCAACACTGGCTTCGAGCCACCGGCGTCATAGGCTTGCTTGATTTGGGGCTGATTGATCATGTTCATCATCAGCTTCCCTGTCTTTCCTGGATGAACGGGAAGAAGACGTCCTGCCATTTGGCGGGCTTCGACTTGATCTGGCCCATCCGCTGCATGAAATCCGCGTATGTCATGACGCCGCCGGGAGACACGCTGAAGACGTTCTCGGGATCCCGCAGAATCCGCTCGACGTACTCTACGTTCATGGACTTGGACGGCTCGACCTTGAGGTAGAGCGCCGCCGCCTTGCCGGGGTCCTCCTTGATCCGCTTCATCGCGGTGTCCATGGCGCTCACCATCGCCATGGCGACCTTCGGATTCTTGTCGACGAAGCGGGAAGTCGCCGCCAGCAACACGAAGGTCGACGATTTGCCGAGGACATCCTCTGAACTGAGCACCCTATGCACTCGCTTGTCGTCAGCCTCGAACTGGGCGAACGGTGCATTGGTGAAATGCGCCGATACTTCGGTCCCCGCCAACATCGCCGACATCGCATCCGGATGCGGCAGAGCCACCACGTTGGTGTCCAGCTTCTTCGCATCGCCCAGTTGCTTCTCCGCAGCCATGCGAAGGCAGAGATTCTGCGGTGCGGTATTGGCCGGCGTTGCGATTCGGTCTTGCGGCGAGAAGTCCGCAATCGTCTTAATCCGATCGACGACGGTGTTGAGCACCATTGGAAACGACGAGCAACTCGCCAGTCCTTTTACGCCACCGCGCGTCTTTTCGGCGATGATCAGGAGAGAGGGAACTCCCATGACGCCCATATCCGCGGTGCCTGCCAGGAGCCCTTCGTTCACAGCGGTCGAACCGCTGACCCGCTGGAGCTGCAACTCGACGCGAGGCTCTCCTTGCTCGGCAAGCGCTGCACCGAGGAGCTTTTCCTCCTCGATGATCATCAACGGGAGATACGAGACACCATACTGAATGATGGCACGTACTTCAGTGGCGGACTGGGCTCTCGCCAGGGCGGGGAGCGCCATCGCTCCGGCTATGGCGCCGAGCGCCTTTCGGCGGGAAAGTTCGATCCTTGTCATGTTTCCTCACTTCTAGTGTTTTACGCTTCCGCTTCTTCGGCGGGTTCAGGCGTTGCTGCTTGAGATGATCCCCTGCTCTGCCAACCGGTTCAGTTCGGTCTCCGGCATTTCGAGATCGCCCTGGACAACCTCAGAGGTGTGAGATCCGAGTCGCGGCGGTGCTCGGCCGTACTCGATCGGCGTCCGAGAAAACCGGATCGGATTGCCGATCATTTTGGTGGGAGGCCCTCCGGCGAACAGGGTCTGCTCGACAACGAGGCCTCGCGCCACGACGTGCGGGTCGGAAAAGACTTCGTGCATTTCGTTGATCGGTCCGGCGGGTATCTTCTCGTCATCAAGCGCCTGGAGAAGTTCCAGCTTCGCCCGCAACCGGATCTTCTCGGTCAAGATCGTGATGAGATCCTTCCGATTTCTCACCCGATCTGCATTCTTCTGAAAACGTGCATCCTTCGAGAGTTCGGGAACGCCGAGGATTGCGGCGAAACGCGCAAACTGCGCATCATTGCCGACCGCCACAACAATGTGACCATCGGATGTGGCAAAGGCCTGATACGGCACGATGTTTGGATGAGCGTTACCATGTCGCGCCGGCGCCTTGCCCGAAGCCAAGAAGTTCATTCCTTGATTGGCAAGAGTCGCGATCTGTACATCGAGAAGAGCAAGATCAATATGCTGGCCCTCGCCGCTGGTCCGACGCTCGTTCAGGGCTGCGAGGATCGCCACCGTCGCATACAAACCCGTAAAGATGTCCGCGACGGCCACGCCAACCTTCATCGGCTCGCCGTCGGACGCACCCGTGATGCTCATGAGGCCGCCCATCGCCTGCACCAGCAGGTCGTAACCAGGCTTGTCCTTATAGGGACCAGTCTGCCCAAAGCCGGAGATCGAGCAGTAGATCAGCTTCGGATTGATCGCTGAGAGAGCCTCGTAGTCGAGCCCGAGCCGCTTCAGGCCGCCAACTTTGAAGTTCTCGACCACGATATCGCAAGAGCGGGCCAGAGCCCCGACGATCTCGCGCCCCTCCGGCTTACTGAAGTCGATACAGACCGACTTTTTTCCCCTGTTCGCCGCGAGATAGTAAGCGCTGAAAAGGTCGTTCTCGCCCTTCCCAACGACGAACGGCGGCCCCCAACCGCGCGTATCGTCCCCTTCGCCCGGCCGCTCAATCTTGATGACCTCGGCTCCGAGGTCAGCGAGAAGCTGCGTCGCCCAAGGCCCGGCGAGGATCCGGCTCAGATCAAGAACACGCAAACCATCCAGGCATGGTTTCATGGCCGCCTCACGAAAACGCTTGAATGCCGGTGATTGCGCGGCCGAGGATCAGCGCATGCACGTCGTGAGTACCTTCGTAGGTATTCACGGTCTCCAGATTTTGGGCGTGCCGCATGACCTGGAACTCACTGGAGATCCCGTTGCCGCCGTGCATATCGCGGGCAACGCGCGCGATATCGAGGGCCTTGCCGCAGTTGTTGCGCTTGACGATCGAGATCATTTCGGGAGCCATCTGGCCCGAATCCATCAAGCGGCCTACTTGCAAAGATGCCTGCAAACCTAGCGCAATCTCGGTTTGCATATCGGCAAGCTTCTTCTGCACCAGTTGGGTCGCTGCCAGCGGCCGGCCGAACTGCTTGCGGTCGAGGACGTATTGCCTTGCACGGTGGAAGCAGTCTTCGGCAGCCCCCATCGCGCCCCAGGAAATGCCATAGCGCGCCCGGTTGAGGCAGCCGAAAGGCCCCTTGAGACCGGAGACGTTGGGCAACAGCGCACTTTCCGGAACGACCACACCGTCCATGACGATCTCGCCGGTGATCGAGGCCCGAAGGGAGAGCTTGCCCTTGATCTTCGGCGCCGAAAGGCCCGCCATCCCCTTCTCGAGGATAAACCCGCGAATTTGATTGTCGTGGGCCGTCGACTTCGCCCAGACGACGAAGACATCCGCAATGGGCGAGTTCGAGATCCACATCTTCGAGCCGGTCAACCGGTAACCGTCGGAGACCTTGTCGGCGCGCGTCTTCATCCCGCCGGGATCGGATCCCGCGTCGGGCTCAGTCAGGCCGAAGCAGCCGACCCACTCGCCCGTGGCGAGCTTCGGCAGAAATTTCTTCCGTTGCGCCTCGTCGCCATACGCATAGATCGGGTACATCACGAGCGAGGACTGCACGCTGTTCATCGAACGGTAGCCCGAGTCGACACGCTCAATCTCACGCGCGACCAAACCATACGACACGTAGCCCGCATCTGCGCAGCCGTACTCTTCCGGGAAGGTGACGCCGATCAGACCGAGCTCGCCCATTTCGCGAAAGATCTCTCGGTCCGTCTCTTCGTTGAGGTAGGCCTCGGTCGCGCGCGGCAACAACTTTTCCTGGGCATAGGCACGCGCCGTGTCCCGGATCATCCGCTCATCTTCCGTGAGCTGCTGCTCAAGCAGAAAAGCGTCTTCCCACCTAAATTGGGGATAGGACGTCCTTGGGCGCGGTGCTCGTTCTAATTGACCCATCTGTCGCTCCAAGCTGCGGTGCGATGACGGTCCAACGAATGACTGGTTATATCAATGAAATTCTGATACCATCGATAATTGCAAAATAGGTATAAGTCACATGAGCAGCTCCGGTCTCCCCGATCTCACTTCCCGACAATTGGAGACGGTCTTGGCGCTCGCCGAATATGGCAGCTTCATCGCTGCGGCGGCGCTACTGAAGACCTCGCAGCCTGCGGTCACGCGCACCGTCAAGCACGTAGAGGAAGTGCTCGGACTCAAGCTATTCGATCGCAGCACCCGCTCGGTGCAGATTACTGCCGCCGGCAAGGAGTTCGTCGGCGTGGCGGCGCGCATGCTCAACGACTTGAAAATCACAATTCGCAGCATGCGAGAGCTGTCCGATCAGAGACGTGGTCAGGTTATCATCTCGAGCATCATGTCGGTCGCAAACGGAAAGCTGCCGGGACTCGTTTCGGCATATCGTCTCGACCATCCAGGTATCGAATTGCATGTCCGGGACGGCGTTCATGGCGCGGTCATTGAGGACGTGCGCAGCGGCGCCGCAGACTTCGGCATCACCTATCTCGATGATCTTCCGGATCCCTTCATGTCGGTCCCGCTCGGCAAGGAGGAATTCACGGTGGTGCTTCCGCGCCATCATGAACTGGCGAAGAAAAAGAGCCTTTCGCTGTCCGACCTGAAGAGCGCACCCCTCGTGTCGCTCCCGAGCGATTCCAGGACGAGGCGTGTCATCGACAGCGCGGCTTCGTCAATCGGATTGAGCTTAAACCATGTCGTGACGGTATCTCAGTTCGCGACGATGCTGGGCTTCGTGAGAGCGGGTATCGGGCTCGCCATTGCTCCGAAAAGCGGCGTAGCGAGCTTCCTTGGAAAGGAGTTGAGCGCTGTGCCGGTTCGAGGTCGGCCGCTCGCACGCGATCTTGGCGTGATAACGCTCAAGGAAAGGGAACCGTCTCCAGCCGCAGCGGGCCTTATGTCTGTCCTGCGGTCGTCTTGGAGCAAGTCCTAGCGCTATTTATGCGCTTTCCGTATCAATGATGGCTATCAGGATTTCCTTGGCATATAATGGATTGAGCCTAGGGTGAGCTCCGGGTTGAAACAGCCGGAGCGAGAAAATGGCACTTCAGACACTGGAACAGGGCAGCGCATCCGCTGCCATCGAGAGCGTCCCGACCAGCACTGATCTCATCGAGCTTTACTACGATCGCGGATGGTCCGACGGCCTTCCCGTCGTCCCTCCCACCCAGGAGAAGATCGATGCGATCGTCGCAGCCTTGGGTGGCGATCCGCAATTCGTCGAGTGCAAGATTGCACCGCGCTGGGGCGCCCTGACCCGGGAAATCCTCGCGATCAATATGGTGATGGCTGGTTGCCGTCCCGAATACGCCCCCATCGTCCGTGCCGCCATGCTGGCGCTCACCGACCGCGCCTTCAACCTGAACGGTGTCCAGGCGACCACGCACGTCGCGTCTCCGCTCATCGTCGTCAACGGACCGCTCGCAGCGGAAGTCGGAATGAACGGCGGCCCGAATGTCTTCGGATCCGGTAATCGTGCCAATGCGACCATCGGCCGAGCCGTCCGTCTGATCATGCTGAACGTCGGCGGCGGGTTTGCGCCGGACTTCGACAAGAGCACCCTCGGTCATCCGGGCAAGTACAGCTACTGCGTCGCCGAGAACGAGCTCGATAGTCCGTTCGCTCCCTACCACGTCGAGCACGGTTACAGCGCGATGGATTCGACCGTGTTCGCGATCGCGGCCGAGGCGCCCCACAGTGTCACAGACCATCAGTGCAACGATCCCGAAGGCATCCTCGACACGATGTGCTCGGCGATGAGCACCATCGCGTCGAACTCCGCCGTCCTTGGCGGACACTGCACCGTCGTGCTCGGCCTCGAACATGCCAGGACGATCGCGAAGGCCGGCTGGACGCGCGCCGACATCCGCAATTACCTCTGGATGAACTCGGGCAACGCGTTCCGCCTGATCTCGCGCGATCATCGCTACGGCCAGGTCTACAACCGCAACCTGCCGAAGTGGCTGAAGCGCGATCCCGACACCCGCATTCCGATCGTGCCCTCCGCCGACAACATCCACCTGTTCATCATGGGCGGACACGCCGGACGTTTCTCGGCCTTCATTCCGGGCTGGGGTCACATGAGCACGCCGGTGCTCAAGCCGATCAATCCCGCCGCCGGTCCGGCCGACGACGGATGCACCGACGGCGCTTGCGCGCTCTAACGAAAGCAGGAGGAAACTGACATGTTGATGAAGGTAACTGACGCGAATTCGGTGACGGTGTTCGACCCGCGCGGCGTCGTGGAATCGGCCAACACGCCGATCGCCGCCCGCCCGAAGAGCCTGGACGGTCTGCGCCTGGCGATTCTCGATAACTCGAAATGGAACGCCAACAAGGTCCTCCGCGCATCCGCCGCGGCGCTCGAGAAGAGCATCAAGTTCGGCAAGGTGAACTACTACGTGAAGGGCTCCTTCTCGAAGGACGCCGAGCCGGAACTGATCGCCGAGATCGCCGCGAACAACGACCTGGTCCTGACCGCGATCGGCGACTGCGGATCCTGCTGCTCCTGCTGCATCCGGGACTCGGTCACGCTCGAGAAGCTCGGTCTTCCTTCGGCAGCGATCATCACCACCGAGTTCGAAAAGGAAACCGTGCTCACCCGGACCGCCATCGGCATGGAAGGCCTGATCCCGGTGGTCATCGACCACCCGGTCTCGTCGATCACGCCGGCGGAAGTCGAAGCTCGCGCCGCGATGGTGGCCTCGCAGGCGCCGAAGGTCTGGCTCGGCAAGTAACGCATCGTTCCTCCCAGACTTGGGCCCCGTCTTGAAGAAGTCGGGGCCCTTTTTTTCACTGCCGTCCGCCGATCGCTCGCTTTGAAGTGCCGCGTGACGGCAGGCCATGAGCAGAAAGAAGCAAGATCATGACTCGCACAACCGGTCGCTCCGCATTCCTGTCCGTGCTGAAGGATGAAGGAATTACGCACCTGTTCGGCAATCCTGGAACAACCGAACTGCCGGTCATGCACGCTCTCAAAGACCATCCCGAGATCACCTACGTGATGGCGATGCAGGAAAGCTTGGTCGTAGCGATGGCGGACGGCTTCAGCCGCGCTTCGGGACAGCTCGTTGCCTGCAACGTCCACGTTGCCCCGGGCCTCGGCAACGCCATGGGCTCGCTCTACAACGCTAAGTTCACCGGCACGCCGATGATCTTGACCGCCGGCCAGCAGGAACAGGGGCACGGGCTCATGGAGCCGCTTCTCCATGGCCCGCTGGTCCAGATGGCCGAACCTCTCGTCAAATGGGCGGTAGAGGTAACGCGTCTCGAGGATCTTCCGCGCATCGTGCGCCGCGCGGCCAAGATCGCGACGACTCCGCCCACCGGGCCGGTCTTCATTTCGCTCCCGGGCGATATCCTCAATGCAGAGGCGGACATCGCGCTTGGTCGATCAACGCGTGTTGATACCCGAGTTGCCCCCTCAAGAGAGGCACTCGAGGCGCTGACTAACCGAATACTATCCGCGCGACGTCCAGTCATGGTTGTCGGCGACGAGATTGTGAAGAGCAATGCTCTCAACGAGGCTGCGCAACTTGCGTCACAGCTCGGCTGTCCGGTGTACCAGCAAACCATCGCCTACGGCGCACATTTCATCTCCGATCACCCTTGTTTCATGGGAGCGTTGCCGCGCGACCAGCGGCAAACCAGCAGGATCCTTGGCGCTCATGACCTGCTGATCGTGCTCGGCTCGGACCCCGTTCGGATGTCGGTCTACAGCGCGCACGAACCTCTGCCGCCAGGAATCCCGATCGTCCAGATCGGCCTCGTGGACAACGATCTGGCCAAGAACTTCCCGGCCGAGATCGCTCTGAAGGCCGACGTGCGAGAGACCTTGCGCGTGCTTGTACCGGCGATCGAGTCGGCAGGAGGAGCGCGATTGGCCGAGCACGCCTCGGATCGCATCGATAGCTTGAAATCCGACAACTGGTCGGCAAACCGCGAAAAGCTGGTACGGGAAATCTTGCGATGCAAAGACGCCGCCCCAATCAATCCGGATTGGTTGGCGCTTCAAGTTGTCGATGCCCTCCCCGCGGATGCGATCCTGATCGACGAAGGCCTCACTTCGTCGCGCTACATGTCCTCTCTAAGAGGCCACCGCGACCGGTACGGCTACCATCAAATGGCCTCCGGAGGCATCGGATGGGGACTTCCTGCCTCCGTCGGCGCCAGCCTCGCAAATCCTGAACGACCAGTGGTGTGCTATTCGGGTGACGGTAGCGCCATGTATTCGATCCAATCGCTCTGGACGGCGGCGCATCACAATCTACCGCTCACCGTCGTGCTTGTGAACAACGGCGGCTATCGGATCATCAAGCAGAGGCTGCAAGCGTTCCACGGGACCAACCATTTCGTTGGCATGGATTTCCGTGAGCCGTCTGTTGACTTCACCGGCATCGCCCGATCGCTTGGTCTTAGCGCAACGCGCGTCACAGACGGGAAAGTGCTCGGTGACGTCATAGCATCTGCTGTCGGGGGGCGCACACCCTCGCTCATAGAAGTCATGGTGGACAACGCGGTTTGAGCTCTCGCAAGAGCATTCGACGAACGCGGGCATTTTGCGTCATCTAATCACGCCGATCTCGGCATCAAACAGGGCTCCATGACGATTGGCTAGACATCCTGAGGTTCGGTTCGAATTGCGGACCGCTCCTTGGATGCCGACATTGGTCAAACGATTGAGGAAGACACCCACTAGGTATTGACGGTGGCGATGCATGGCGAAGGCAGGTATCGGCAACGCGCGGCCCCGAGGGCGTCGTTTGCAATTCAGCTTCAACCAGCTTGAGTATGTAATCGCGGCTGCGGAGCATGGAAGCTTCCGACAGGCGGCCGAAGAACTGTCGATCAAACAATCGACGCTAAGTCGCTCCGTGCAATCGCTTGAGAGTACATTTGGTATTGCGATTTTTGAGCGATCGAGCGGCGGAGTACAAGTCACAGCGGAGGGCCGACATTTCCTGCGCTCGGCCCGGTCGATAGTTGAGCAATTGGAAGTAATGGTCACCACCGCGAGAGGGAACGCCAAGGGTGACGCGGACGTCTTGGTTATCGGGTTTTGTACGCCATTAACGGCGGGGACTTTGCGCGCAACTTTGCTCGATTTTAGAAGGAAGTACCCTCTCATCGAAGTCAGGACAATTGGGCGATCAGGAGCGCGTTTGGCTGCTGCGCTTAGAAATAGTGTTGTCGACATATATGTAATAGCTGAAGAGATTTCTTCTCCCGACTGCAAGACAACGCCACTTTGGAGCGAAGCTGTTTTTGTCGAACTGCCTGATGACCACGAATTGGCAAAACAAGAAGCTGTCCATTGGACGGACCTTCGGGATCAAACTGTCTTGCTCAGCCAGGAAGACCTTGGACTGGGGTTGGAAACGCTTCTGGCGGCAAAACTCAAGGTTCCTGACGATCGCCCCCAGATCCAACGTCATGACGTTAGTCGGGATGCCATAAAGAGCCTGATCAGCATCGGCATGGGTGTTAGCCTTTTGCTGGAGTCCGATATCGGGGCTGACTTTCCGGGACTAGCGTATCGGCCGTTGAGAGACGGAGCCGGTCCAAGCTGCATCGGATTATCGGCTGTCTGGCGCTCGGACAACAAGAGCGAGGTACTCGCCAACTTTCTCAAATTGCTGTCGGAACGTCGCCCCGTCTTCTCCGAAGATTGACGCTGCTCTCGCGCTTCGTCTGGATCGCAAGCTGCATGACCAGAAGTAGCGCTTTCATTGCGGATGGCTTGCTAGCCTGATGGGCTGCGTGCAGTTGCATCGCGGCTATTGCCAACCGCCTTCGTGATGCGCGTTATGCATCACCAAGATGTAGAAGAGAGAAATGGGCGCTGCGATGCGAATTATGCATCGCGACGAAGACTGCCGCCGCTGTGCCGAATTTACGGCGCTTTATCGTTTCTCCATTATCCAGTCATGGACAGGTTTGCCCTGAATCGCTGAATAGAAAATGGAGATTGGAATGTCCGCGCGCATCGCACCACCATCGAAGCGCTCAATATTTCCGACCCTCAGATTGCGCTCGAAAATCATCTTCGGCTTTGCCGCAGTGTTGATGATCTCCGCAGGCAGCATGGCTTTCTCTTATTTCGGCTTCGAGAGGGTCTCGTCCGGAGTTGCCTCCTACCGTGCAAGCGTCTCCGATGCCGACCTTGCCCGCAACATCGATCGCGAGTTGCTCGCCTATAGCGCAGCGGTCCGCTATTTCGTCGTCACCGGGAAGGAAGACGACGCCAAGACGGCTCTGGACGCCGAAGCAAGCCTAAAAAGTGCCATCGACCAGGCGATCAACGGCACCGAGAAACCCGCGCGGCAGGAGAGTCTCAAAGAGCTCGCGAAAGCATTTTCGAATTTCTCCGCGACCTTTACAAAAATCCTCGAGGCCAAGCGCGATACTACCCTCCTGGTGCAGAACCAGCTCAACCGCAACGCCAACCTCTTAAAGTTCAAGCTCGACGAGATCAACAATAATGCCTCCGACGCCGAGGCGGAGTCGATCGAGTACGGCACCAAGCAGGTAAATCTCCAGTTTCAGACATCGAGCGTGGCTGTGACCAACTTCGTCGTGACGTCGGACCGGGCGATCGGCACCAACGCGCTGGCGCGTTTGAAATTCGTCGATAATTCGCTCGGCGCCATCCACTCTAGTGACGACAAGATCCTGGCTGGTCTGAAGGGCGCTAAAGGCCTGCTCGGCGCCTATCGCGAGGCGCTGGAAAAACTGATCGCCAATGCCAAGATTGTAGATGAACTCTCAACCGAGATGAGCGGTTCGGCCAGCACGATCCTTCGGGGCTCCACCGCCATGAAGGTAGATCTCGTCGCCGAGCAGCAGCGGCTGGATTCGGAATCGGAAGCCACCATTGCAAGAACTCAGTATTTAATCCTGATGCTGGCTGTTGGCGGCACCATGCTCGGTGCCGTCCTCGCTTTCGCACTCGGCACCGGCATCTCGCGGCCGATGATCACGATGTGCAAGGCCATGCGGGAGCTGGCGTCCGGCAATTTCGACGTCGTGCTGCCGGGCTTGGGGCGCAAGGACGAGCTCGGCGAAATGGCTGGCGCGGTGGAGGAGTTCAAGCTGCAGGCCGTCGCCAAGGCCGAGCGCGATGCGGCGGCCAGCGAGGCGCAGAACAGGGAAGCCGGTGCGGCGCGGCGCGCCGAGCTGATTCGCTTTGCCGATGATTTCGAGACCGCCGTCGGCGCCATCGTCTCCAATGTCTCGGCCTCCGCCGTGCAGCTCGAATCCTCCGCTTCGACCCTGACCAGGACCGCAGAGACCACGCAGTCCCTATCGAACCAGGTTGCCGGGGTTTCCGAGCAGGCCTCCTCCAACATGCAGTCGGTCGCGACAGCCACCGAAGAGCTCTCGGCTTCCGTCGAAGAGATCGGTCGCCAGGTGCGCGATTCCAGCCGCATCGCGGAAGCGGCCGTCGTGCAGGCCAAGGAGACCGACGGCCGCATCGGCAAGCTGTCGCATGCCGCGCAGCAGATCGGCGAGGTCGTGAAGTTGATCACCGCGATTGCCGAGCAGACCAATTTGCTCGCGCTCAACGCCACCATCGAGGCGGCCCGTGCCGGCGACGCGGGTCGCGGTTTTGCCGTGGTTGCAAGCGAAGTGAAGACGCTGGCGAGCCAGACCGCGAAGGCGACCGACGAAATTTCCTCGCACATCGCGGGCATGCAAGGCGCGACCGCCGAGTCGGTCGCCGCGATCAAGGAGATCGGCGCCACCATCGGCCAGATCTCGACCATCGCCACCTCGATTGCCAGCGCAGTTGAGCAGCAGGGCGCGGCCACGCAGGAGATCGCGCGAAGCGTCCAGAACGTCGCACAGGGCACCCAGACCGCAGCCACCGACATCGGCCAGGTCAACCGCGGCGCCGCCGAAACCGGCACGGCCTCCGAGGAGGTGCTGCACTCGGCCAAGACACTCTCAACCGAAAGCACTCGCCTCCGCGCCGAGCTCGACCGCTTCATGGCGAACGTGCGCGCGGGGTAGGCATTCGCTTATAGAGATCGTGGGTACCTCTCGCTCCACTGGTTGAGCATGGAAAGTTCCCGGGGGCTTCCGTGGCGAACGCCTGGCCGACCCACATCAATCGACCGCAATTAGGAATTTTCTTCGTCCCCCACTCGGTCGCCACCATTGGCTTTGACGGCACGCAAGAGTGTCGGTGATGTCCCCGGAACAGCGTCAGCCCAGTCCTCGGACTGGCGCTGCGGGTGGCGACTGCAATCGAGAGCAAGAGATGACCGATACGATTTTCGTGACTGGCCTTGTGATCCACGCCCGCCACGGCGTGATGGAGCATGAGACTGTGGTCGGCCAGCGCTTCGTGCTTGATCTGGAGCTTTACACCGATCTCCAGGAATCCTCCCGCACCGATCGCCTCGCCGATACGGTTTCCTATTCCGACGTGGTCGCGACAACGACGGCGGCGTTCAAGAACGCCAATTACAAGCTGTTAGAGCGCGCAGCAGGCGCGGTGGCCGACGCCGTCCTGTCGCATTTCCCGCGCGTCCGCGCGGTCAAAGTGACCGTGCACAAGCCGCACGCACCGATCGACGCGATCTTCGACGACGTCGGCGTTGTGCTCACGTGCGCGCGGGACCCGCATCATTGTTAGCGCGGTCATCGCGCCTGCCGGCCGCCGTGTCGCCAGACTGGAAACCGAAGCATACGCCGTTGCGATCGACCCTACGGCGCTATTGGTCGCAATGCGCGCAGATCCATATGACGATTCACGTCCTTGTAGAGCAGGTAACGAAATCGTCCGGGGCCGCCGGCGTAGCAGGCTTGGGGACAAAACGCGCGGAGCCACATGTAGTCTCCGGCTTCGACTTCGACCCAGTCCTGGTTCAGCCGATAGACCGCCTTGCCTTCAAGAACATAGAGTCCATGCTCCATCACATGCGTCTCTTCAAATGGGATCGACGCGCCGGGTTCGAAAGTGACGATCGTGATGTGCATGTCGTGCCTGAGATCGGATGGCTCGACGAAGCGCGTCGTCGCCCACCGCCCGTCGGTGCCCGGCATCGGCGTTGGTGCGATCGAGCTTTCGTTTGCAACGATCGCCGCCGGCGCGGCAAGGCCTGGCACGCTCTGATATAGCTTTCGGATCCAGTGAAATTGCACTGCATTGGAGCTGCGGTTCCTTACGCTCCAGCGGGACTTGGGCGGAAGATATGCAAAACCTCCGGGCCCTAATACATGTTCCGTCGCATCGAGCGTCAACGTAAGCTCGCCTCCCACGACGAACAGCGCGCCTTCCGCATGCTGGTCTGGCTCCGGAAGTTCACTTCCTCCACCCGACGCGACATCCATCAAGTAGTGGGAGAAAGTTTCTGCAAAGCCGGACAGAGGCCGAGCCAGAACCCAAACACGGGTATCATCCCAGAAAGGAAGGTAGCTCGTGACGATGTCGCGTATGACGCCTTTGGGAATCACCGCATAGGCATCCGTGAACACCGCGCGACCGGTCAAAAGCTCGCTTTGGGGTGGATGCCCCCCTGCTTGCACGTGATAGTGAGACCGCATTTTTATGCCTCCCAAGGACTGTTTTTATGATCGTTCGCGAGAGCGTTAGCCCTGCTTCGCGGTGTTGCGCGAGTATGTTTCCAATGCGCTATCGGGCACGACACGAAGCCAGTTTGCTTCTTCGAGCCAAATTTCTTCGAGGTTAGATCCCGGACCCTTTCGATCGACAACAGCGAACGGGCTGGCGTCCTGGACGACCAGCAGAGGATGGTGCCAGCAGTTGCGCGCGTAATTCACGCCCTGTCGCCCTGACGCAACAAACGCCCGATAGCTCGAAAGATCGCGGGGATCTGTGCAGACGACCACGAACCAAGGCATGTCGATCAATGGGATGAACAACTGACTGCCGAGTGGATGCCGCTCCATCAGCCTGATGACGATCGGAGTGGGCCTTGCTGCACCGATGAACAGGCTGATGTTGACGTCGCCACCTTCCGATGCAACGTCGACCCTGGCCAGATCGTCGTAGCGCCGGGCAAATCCTTCGTTGATCAGCTTCGGTGTCACGTCGTCCGTCTCGATGACGTCACCGAAGGGCGCGAATTCTGCTTTTGTCAGTTTGAAGACCGGGAGAGTTAACATCGTTCAGCTCCAGCGAATATGCTGCGGCAAATCATTTGCGCCATCGCCGAGCACCTCGGCAGCAAGCGCTGGGCCCATGCGCTCGCGCACGTAGCCACCTTCGGGAGGATGATGGCGGATCCAGTGGCGCGCAATGTCGAGCCGCGTCGCCACCCAGACATCGGCGTGGCCCTGCACATAGTCCAGAAAGCGCGCAAGCGCCGCGGCGCGGCCGGGCCGGCCGACCAGGCGACAGTGCAACCCCACCGACATTATGCCGGCGTGGCCCGCACCGCCTTCGGCGTAGAGGACATCGAACGAATCCTTGAGATAGCCAAAGAACTGATCGCCGCTGTTGAAGCCCTGTGGCGTCGCAAAGCGCATGTCGTTGGCGTCCAACGTATAGGGAACGATCAACTGCTGACGACCTGCAATGAGCTGCCAATAGGGCAGTTCATCGGCGTAAGCGTCGGCAAGATAGAGAAAGCCGCCTTCCTGCGCGCCAAGCGTCAGCGTATTCACTGAGCTTCGCCCCTGGTAGAGACCAAGCGGGCGGGCACCAGCCACCGCAGTGTGAATCCGCACCGCCTCGTCGATGTCAGCGCGTTCTGCATCGGGCGCGTGGTCGCGATAGTCGATCCATCTCAGGCCATGGCTGGCGATCTCCCAGCCGACCTCTTTCATCGCGGCCACCGCCCGCAAGTTGCGTGCCATGGCGGAGGCAACGCCATAGACCGTGACCGGCATGTTACGTTCAGAGAACATCCGCCACAGCCGCCAGAATCCAACACGCGAACCGTACTCGTAAATGGACTCCATGTTGGCGTGGCGTTGCCCCGGCCACGGCTGCGCGCCAACGATCTCCGAAAGAAAAGCTTCCGACGCCGCATCGCCATGCAGGACGCAGTTCTCGCCGCCTTCCTCATAATTGATGACAAACTGCAGCGCGACGCGCGCCTCGCGAGGCCACGTCGGCCGAGGTCGGCTGCGTCCATAGCCGATCAGATCGCGCGGATAATCCTGCTCAATGTCGAACAAGCGGCTCAGCTCCCGAGGGTTGAACGAGGCGCTTCATTCGCGGCGCCTATCCTCAGATTGTATACCACCACTGGCACGAATTGTTCACAAAAAATAATTCGATTGTTGACAATCTTGAAGCGGACGCGTTTGATCTGCCCAAGACCTGCGACGGGGTGGCCCCGGAATGTCGGGCGTTAAGTTATTCAGCGGAGGAGACGTGTGATGACCAGGAAGCATTCTGTGCAATTGGCTCTGATCGGAGCCTCGCTGCTTGGCTTGATGGCGGGCAGCGCGCAGGCAGCGAACACCGAATTGAAGATCGGCTTCGTCGGCGTGACCAGCGGTCCCGCCGCGGCCTGGGGCACCTCGAACGTACGTTCGATGCAGACGCTCGCGGCGCTATGGAACGAGGCCGGCGGCGTCAAGATCGGCGATCGCACCTACGACATCAAGATCGTCACCTTCGATGACCAGAAGGATCCCAAGCGCGCCATTGCCGGCATGGAGAAGATGGCCCAGGAAGGCATCCACTATGTGGTGGGGCCGAATGTCGACGACGGCGCTGCCGCGGTCCGCCCCGTGGCGGAAGCCAAGGGCATCATTTATTTCCCCTACGCTTTCCCGAAGTCGCTCTACACCAAGCCCGCCGCCAACGCGGTGCTCGGCATGGTCGCGAACTATCAATCGGGCCCGGCGATCTACAAATATCTGCACGAAAAAAAGAACGTGAAGACGATCGCCTTCGTCGCAGCCAATGAATCCGATCCGCTCAGCCAGCGTGACGGCGGCGTCGCCGCAGCCAAGGCGCTGGGTCTTCAGGTGGTCGCCGACAAGGACACCTACCAGAACGACACGCGCGACTTCACACCGGTGCTGACGCCGATCGTCAAGCTGAAGCCCGATCTCCTGGTGCTGTCAGGGGTCTCCCCGGCCAACGCGCCGCTCCTGATCCGCGCCGCGCGCGAACTCGGCTATCAGGGGCTACTCTCGACCGAAACGGCGCAGGACGCCAAGGTGCTCGAGGAAGGCGCGGGCGAGCTTGCCAACGGCTTTATCTCGGTTGGCGGCGCGTCGACCGCGGAGATCCGCTCCAAGGCGATGGACGACTTCATCGCCCGCTATACGAAAATGTTCGGCGAGTACAATGACGAGTCGAACACCAAGGTCTACGCCCTGCAATACATTGTCGATACGCTGAAGGCGAACCCCAAGGCAATCGACGACATCGCCGAATACAAGAAGACCATCGACAGCTTCTCGGCGGCCAATCCGTACGTCAAGGGCGACAAGACGCTGCACTACGTCGGCACCACCTCTTTCGGCCAGAAGCGTCAGCTCGCCGTGCCGCTCGTCGTCACGGAATACAAGAATGGAAAGTTCGAGACGCTGTTCGTCGCCGACGTCGATTGACACGTTTGACCGGATAACGGCGACAGCCCGAGGCTGGCGCCGTTCTCCCCTCGCCTTGCCGCCGCTGCCGCATGCCGTAGCGCGCAACGGATTGCGCGCGCTCTCGAACGGGATTGCACATGACACAGGTCATCGTGAACGGCCTTTACCTCGGCGCACAATACGCCCTGATCGCGCTCGGCCTGACGCTGATCTTCGCACTGATGAACGTGCTGAATTTCGCGCATGGCCAGATGTACGTGTTCGGCGGCTTCGTCACCTACACGATCTACGGCCAACTGCACCTTCCCTTCGTCGTGGCGCTTCTTTGTTCGGGCGTGACGCTGGCGATCATCGGCGCCCTGTTCGAGCGATTTCTGTTCCGCACCGTGATCCGGCGAAGCGTGCGCGAAGAAAGTACGATGCTACTCGCCGCCGGAACAGCCTTCTTCCTCGATGCGGTTATCCTGCTGTTGTTCGGCGAGAAGCAGCGCGGCGTGCCCAAAATCGTCAGCGGCGTGCTCAACGTCGACTGGCTGATCATCCCTTATGACAAGATCGCCGTGGGCGTCATCGCCCTGGTGCTGATCGCAAGCTTCATGGCTTACATGCAGTTCAGCCGTCCCGGACGGGCGATGCGGGCGCTGGCTCAGGACCGCATCGCTGCGCAGCTGATGGGCGTCAATGTCGATCGCTATTCCATGATCGGATTCGCGCTCGGCGCGATGTTGGCGGGCGTGGTCGGCGGCTTGCTGGTCGCCATCACGGGCGTCAACTCCGGCATTGGCGGCCCGATATCGATCAAGGCGTTTCTGATGGTGATGATCGGCGGCGCCGGCGTGGTCGGCGGCGCCATCGCCGGCGGCTTCATTCTCGGCATGCTGGAGTCGGTGGGCCTGTCGGTGCTGCACGCCTATGGAGACATCACCTATCTGGTGATCTTCGCAGCCTTGATGGTGTTTCTGAGTATCCGCCCCAACGGGCTCATGGGCAAACCTTGGGGCTGACAATGACGCGCACGGCATCCAAGGTCTCGGCTCTCGCGCTCTTCCTGGTCGTCGCCTTCGTCCTCGTGCCCTGGCTGATCGCGGTCAGCGGCCGGAGCGACCTCTATTATACGCTGACCTCTGTCGCGCTTCTGAGCATTGTCAGCGGCGGCGTTTGGCTGACCTTTTTCATCGGCCGCATCAATATTGGCCAGGGCGCCTATGCGCTGCTCGGCGGCTACGTTTCGGCGATCCTCGTCACGGCCGGTGGCGTCTCGTTCTGGCTCAGCCTGCCGCTTGCCGGACTGTTCTGCGCCGGCATCAGCGTCCTGATCGGGTGGCCGATCTTGCGGCTGCGCGGCGTCTATTTCGCCATGGTGACGCTCGTCCTGACGGAGGTGGCGCGGCTCTCGGCGCTCGCCGTGCCGCTGACCAACGGCGCCAAAGGCATCACCGACATCCCGCCTCCAGGCGCGGTCCGCCTGTTCGGCCTCACGCTGCTGCCGGACTTTGCAACGCTGGCCAACCCGCGCCAGGCGTTCTATTTCGTGACCGTGGCGCTGATGGTGCTGGTGTTCGCAGGTGTCTATCGCCTGGTCCATTCCCGCATCGGGCAACTCTGCCTGTCGCTTCAGCAAAATGAAGAGCTGGCCTCCTCGATCGGCGTCAACGTCGCCGCGTTGCGCATCATAGCCTATGCGATTTCCTCGTTCCTCGGCGGTATTGGCGGAGCCATGTTTGTCGCCATCGCGCAATCGATCTATCCGTCGAGCTTCGCCGTCACCGACTCCGTCAATTTCATGCTGAACTGCTTCCTCGGCGGTTTGGGCTACGTGGTAGGCCCCTTGGTCGGCACCTTCGTGCTGTATTTCGGCTGGGACTTCCTGTTCAGGACAGGTGAGTTCCAGTTGCTGATCTACTCCATGGCGCTGATCGCTCTGATGCTGTTGCTGCCGAACGGCATTCTCAGCCTGCTTGCGCCGCGGCGAAAGGGAGGCTGAGCCATGGCGGATTTGCTCGAGGTCAAATCTCTCACCAAGCGCTTTGGCGGCCTCATTGCCGTGAATGGGATCTCCTTCTCGGTGCGCGAGGGCGAGATCCTGTCGGTGATCGGACCGAACGGCGCCGGCAAGTCGACCCTGTTCAAGCTGATCGCCTCGTTCATGCGTCCGAGCGACGGCGAAGTGCTGTTGCGCGGCAACCGCATCTCGGGCCTCGCCCCTCACGTTGTGGCGCGCGCGGGCGTCGTGCGCACTTTCCAGGAAACCACCATATTCAAGACGATGAGCGTCCGCGACAACGTCATCATCGCCCACCATTTGCGTTCGCGCGCCAGCCTGCTCGGGTTCTACACCGGTTCGACCAGCGCGCGCGCCGACGAGCGAGAGTTTGCCCGCTCTGCTGATGAGATCCTGGATTTTCTCGGTCTCGGCGCGATCGCGGGACAGCTGGCCAACACCTTGCCGCAAGGCCATTTGCGTGCGCTGGGCATAGCTATTGGACTTGCCACCAACCCCAAGATCCTGCTGCTCGACGAGCCCTTTGCCGGCATGAACCATGACGAAACGCGACGTGCCGTCCAGCTGGTGCGCGCGGTGCGCGATCGCGGCGTCACCGTGCTCCTGGTGGAGCATGACATGCCCGCCGTCATGAAGATCTCCGACCGCATTGTCGTGCTGAATTTCGGCGAGAGGATCGCGGAAGGTACACCAACGGAGATCCAGCAAAACCCGCGTGTGATCGAGGCCTATCTCGGCAGCGCCGACGAATCGATCGGGATGTAGTCGATGGAGCCGCTTCTCACCTTCTCCGGCGTCGAACTCTATTACGACCAGGTTTACGCCCTGCGAAACGTCTCGCTCGAGGTCAACGAGGGCGAGACGGTGGCGTTGATCGGCGCCAATGGTGCGGGAAAGACCTCGATCTTGCGAGCCATCACCGGCCTTCGCAAGATCCGCAAGGGTGAAATTCGCTTTCGCGGCCAGCGCATCGACGGCCGCGCGCCCGATGAGCTGGTGAAGATGGGCATCGCGATGGTCCCGGAGGGTCGCCGCTCGTTTCCGCTGATGTCCGTGAAGGACAATCTGCTGATGGGCGCGTTCACCCGCCACGACAAGGCCGAGATCGCCAAGACGCTCGAGGCGGTGCTCACGCGCTTCCCGCGGTTGCGCGAACGCTACAACCAGGCGGCCGGAACGATGAGCGGCGGCGAACAGCAGATGCTGGTGATCGGTCGTGCATTGATGAGCCGGCCGACGCTGCTTCTGCTCGACGAGCCCTCGCTCGGCATCGCCCCGAAACTGGTGCAGGACATCGCGCGGTCGATCGTCGCCATCAATCGCGACGAGCAGGTCAGTGTGCTGCTGGTCGAACAGAATTCGCGCATGGCGCTCAAGATATCCGCCCGCGCCTATGCACTCTCGACCGGAGCCGTCGCACTCTCGGGGCCTTCGGCTGAGCTCACCAACGATGAACGCGTCAAGACCCTCTATCTCGGCGGAGAACTGTGAGTCCAGGCAACCACGCATGCGCATTCTGGTCATCAATCCGAACACCACCGCATCCATGACGCGCAAGATCGGCGCGGCGGCACAAGCCGCCGCCGCTGCCGGCACCGCGATCCAGGCTGTCAATCCGACATACGGCCCGCCGAGCATCGAGGGCTACTATGACGAAGTATTCTCGATTCCAGGCCTGCTGGCGCAGATGCGCGCCGCGCCTGAAGTAGACGCCTATGTGATCGCCTGTTTCGACGACACCGGGCTGGATGCGGCGCGCTGCCTTACCACCGCGCCGGTTATCGGCATCGGTGAGGCTGCGTTCCACATGGCCAGCCTGCTGGCGGGTCGTTTTAGCGTGGTGACGACGTTGTCGCGCTCAGTCTCGGCCATCGAGCACAACCTCACCAAATACGGCTTGGCGAGCCGCTGCGCGCGCGTACGCGCATCGGAAATACCAGTGCTCGATCTCGAGATTCCCGGCTCGGACGCACACCAACGCATCTCGGCCGAGATCGCCAAGGCCGTGGTCGAGGATCGGGCCGAAGCGATCGTGCTGGGCTGCGCCGGCATGGCCGATCTCGCTGCCGAGCTATCGCGCGAACACAGCCTTCCCGTCGTCGACGGCGTCGGCGCGGCGGTGAAGCTCGCTGAAGGCCTGGTGAGCCTTGGTCACAAGACATCGAAGCATGGCGGCTATGCCGCCCCACGGGCCAAGCCTTATGATGGCCTGTTTGCCGCGTTCGCGCCGGAAACTCCGCAGCCACAGCATGCGTCGGACGTCACGTCCCGCCCGCTCTCCACTTCACCTGCAGGGAAGCACACGATATGATGAAGCTGAAAAGCGCTTGCGCAATCCGATCGCACCCCGCACCGTTGCCATCTCCGTCCAGCTCCTGAGGCTATGCACACGACCGAAGACCGACAGATCTACTCCTCAAAACCAGCGGCGCGCTGGTCCGCGACCTACACCCGTTTGCGGGATGCGATCTTTGCCCATCGACTGGCGCCAGGCACCAAGCTACCCGAAGACGAGCTGGCCTCGATCTACGCGGTGAGCCGTACCGTGATCCGATCCGCGCTGCAGGCGCTCGCGCACGACCGTCTGGTGCGCCTGGAGCCGAACCGCGGCGCCTTCGTGGCGCAACCCTCGCAGACCGAAGCCCGCGAGATCTTCGAAATGCGCATGCTGGTCGAGGCGCGTGCAGCTGCGCTCGCCGCCGCAGGCGCAACGGCCGACGACGTGGCGCGGCTGCACGCCCATCTCGAGCAAGAGCACGAAGCGGTGCGTGAAGGACGGGACAGCGACGCGCTGATGCTGTCAGCCAATTTCCACGTTGAGGTCGCGCAGATCGCGTCGCACTCGGTCCTGCGCGAGATCGTCGCCGACCTCGTCACACGCTCTTCGCTGATCATCGCATTGTACTGGATCCGGCGCGACACCATCTGTGCAAGCCATGCCCATCATCATCTGGTCGACGCAATCGGCCGCCACGAGACCGACGTCGCGGCTGAGCTGATGACGAGCCACCTGGCCGATCTGCTGACCGGACTGGATCTAACGCCCCGGCAGCGCGACGAAAAGAGCCTGACCGACATTCTGATTCAGGACGCTTAGGGCGCAGGTAGGCCGATCAAGCGAAAATGATCGCTATCTTCTTCTTCGACTTCGCTTGCTCACGATGATTTTCGGCTCTTTCAACTATCTCACGATACCCCAAGTTTTATCTGCCTTCTCTAGAGTGACTACCGACCGCCGTGGTTGAATAAATCAACGCGACGCTCTCTTCCCATTCCTACGTCGATTTCGCGGTCACCGACGCTGAAGCTGATGCCAAACGCGCTGTGCTCGCAACTCGGAATGATCGGCGTCGCGAAATTGGGAAGCGCGCAGCTTGAACGCGCAGAATGTCACACTTAGGAGAAGGATCATGCCGCGGCGTCCGGCAAAGGTTACGCAAGCAGACCTGGCACGCGCGATCCGCGCCGCCAGGGAAGCCGGCGCGAGTGCGGTCAGCGTCGATGCAGACGGCGTTATTCGGATTGCACTGACGTCGAGCGCCGTGCCAACCAAGCCCACAACAGGTCTCGACGAAGTATGGGTGCCATCGGAGGCGCTGCAGCGTTACCTGAAGCGCACCGAAAGCGGGTGAAACGCACCTTATACAATTGATGCGGAGTCACCGCACCGTTAGACTCAAAGCATTGGTCCACGGAGTAAGCCAATGCTTGGAATGCAGCGACGCGATCCCCGCGCCCCCGGGGACACGCGAATGTACCTTTACTTCGACTATTCCCCGCTCGGCGCGCTGCGCTGGTACGTGAAGGTGAGCCGCAAGGGTCGGCGGATCGGGATCAGAGAGCGATATGGCACCGAACCCTTCGATGCCGCCTATGATGCGGCGGTTGCGGCGCTCGGAGGAGTGATGCGTAAACGGCGAACCGAACCCGATCCGTTGGTGCAGCCGGAACGTCGCTATGTCCTGGCCGATCGCTCTCAACGCGGACAGACGCGCTATTATGTCCAGCTTCGCAACGGATTGCCGAAGATCAGGATCAAGGCGGAGTTCGGCACCGGGGCGTTCGACGACGAGTGCGACGCGGCCATTGTTTCGCAGATCGCGGTTTATGGCGACGCCACCGACTACGTCAACGCGCAGAAGCAGCGCAACGAACCGCGTCCGGAACTGCCGACAGAGCCGCCGAAGCCTCACACGCTGCGCTGGTACTGGACACTTTACAAACATAGCGACCATTGGCTGGGCGACCTTGCCGTCGGCGAGGCAGGACTGTCGGACTCGACGCGGCTCCAGCGCACCGGGTTGATCGAGTCGCTCCTGCCCGAGAATGGCGAGAAGCCGTTTGGGGTGCTGACACGTAAGGTCATCAAAGCCGAGATGAAGGCCCGCACGCCGTCACAGGCGGGCAATCTGTTATCGGCGCTACGTGGCATGATCCGCTGGATGATCGATGAAAGCCATCTCGACGAGGACGACGATCCGACGATCGGGTTGAAGTCCGGCAAGGCGAAGGCGAGCCGCGAGAGCGGCGGTTTCGTGCCCTGGACGGAAGAAGATATGGCGATGTACCGCGCGAAGTGGCCGCTCGGCACCGAGGCGCGGCTGATGTTCGACATCCTGCACCACACTTTCCTGCGGTTGGGGGACGCGCATCGCTTCGGGCCGCCTCATCTGCGCCAAATCGTGCGCAAGATGGCGGTACAGATCTCAACCGAAAAAAGCCATGGCAACACGACCGTCACGGTGCCGGTGCATCCGGAGTTTGCGGATAGCCTCCGCGCGGCGCGTGCGGCCGGGATTGTCGGCGCTGACGTTTTCATCGGGAAGATTGTGAAGGGCCGCGTACTGCCGATGAACAAGAAAGCGTGGGCGGCGAAATTCAAGAAATACTCGGTCCTGGCGGGCGTCAACGAACCCAAGAAAAGCTGCCATGGGGTGCGGAAGGCCCGCGCCGAGGTCGCGGCCTACGCCGACTGTACCGAGAGCCAGATGATGGCGATGTTCGGCTGGACTGACCCAAAGATGCCGGCGCACTACATCGCCAAGGCAAACCGGGAAAAACTCGGAATCAGCGGCATGGAGAAGATCGTAGCGTTCGATCAGAGCCAGTTATTTGACGATATCACGGCCTTACCTGGCGCGAACAGGTCCGGAACGTCGGCCGAGAACAGAGTAGTAACTTTGCGTAGTAACCTTGGAAGAAAAACGCCGTAATTTCAATGAATTAGGCGTGGGTATGGTGCGCTCGGAGGGACTCGAACCCCCACGGTGTTACCCACTGCCACCTCAAGGCAGCGCGTCTACCAGTTCCGCCACGAGCGCTTAAGAAACCGGCTTGGGCTCGCGCCGGCCGGATCAACCGGCGCCGATCTAACAAATCCATCAGGGGGGTACAAGCCTGCTGAGGCCGCAAATTCCACAAGCTTCTGAGGAAAGTTTCGCCCTGCCCGCGCGGTTATCGGGTCCCGGGCGAGCGCGGCAGCATCTGCTTGACCTCGACCGCGATGCGGTTGCGGTCGACCAGCACGACGCCGCTAGCGACGGGCAGATTATTGGCCAAAACCTTGACCTCGTCGGCCTCGGTTGCGTCCAGTTCGATGATGGCGCCGCGGGAAAGACGTAATACCTGGTGGATCGGCATGGTGGTGGTCCCGAGGACGACCATGAGATCCACGGTGACTTTATCGAGAGTGGGCACGTCAGCACCGCCGCAACTGGAGACTCTGCATTTGCGCCTGTGATGATCACCACGTTATGGTTAGCCAATGGTTAATAAGCCCGAAAACACCCGCCAAGACCTCGATTTGACGCCGTTTTCAGCCTCCTCGGGCCAGCCCGTGGAGTGGCGGATCTCGGACACCCCGGTGCCCTATCCCGAGGCTGTCGCAGCCATGGAGACGCGTGTGGCGGCCATTGCGGCGGGCGAAGCGCTCGAGCTGGTCTGGCTCCTCGAGCACCCCCCGCTTTATACCTCCGGCACCTCTGCCAAGGCGTCCGACCTGCTCGATCCGCGCTTCCCCACCTTCGCCGCGGGGCGCGGCGGGCAACTGACCTATCACGGGCCCGGCCAGCGGGTGGTCTATGTAATGCTTGACCTCAAGCGCCGCCGGCCGGACGTGCGAGCCTTTGTCGCGAGCCTGGAGGAATGGATTTTGCGCACGCTCGATGCCTTCAACGTCCGGGGCGAGCGCCGCGAGGACCGGGTCGGCGTCTGGGTGAAGCGGCCAGACAAAGGGCGGGGCCACGAGGACAAGATCGCCGCGATCGGCGTGCGGCTGAAGCGCTGGGTGTCGTTCCACGGCATCGCCATCAATGTCGCGCCGGACCTGTCGCATTTCTCGGGGATCGTGCCCTGCGGCGTCGTTGATCCCCGTTACGGCGTGACCTCGCTGGTCGACCTCGGCCACCTAGTCACGATGGCCGATGTCGATGTCGCGCTGCGGCGGGCCTTTGAGGAGCTGTTCGGGCCCACCAAGGCCCTACTGCCGGAGGCCGCGGCTTAAGCAGCCGCGCGCTCCGGCGTGACTTCGAGCTTGCCGGCGATGTAGCGCCGCTCCTGGGTGAGGCCGCCAAAGCCGTAGGCATCGGCCCTCACCTCGTCGACATGCAGGTACGTCTCGTGGTGCAACGGGCCCAATATCTCGGCCATGCGCTTGAACATGGCGGCGAGATAGGCAGCCTTCTCGTCCTTGGTGTTTGTGCCTTCCGACACATGGATGTCGATCCAGTAGCTCGCGAGCTGCTGCTCCGCGAGCGATTTTCCGCCGGCGAACCAGTCGTTCGCGTCGACCGATTTCACGATGATCGCGGTGACCTTGGGATCCTTGTGCAGGATCTTTGCGGTGAGCTCGGAGACCGCGCTGGCGATGTCGGCCTTGAGCGACGACGACTGGCGGGAGGTCGAATAGGACACGGTTATCAGAGGCATGGTCGTTCTCCTTGAAGGGCGCGCTGTCGTCGCGCGCGTCCAGGGAAAACTAGACCTTGCTCCATCATTTTGGTATCTTATCTATGCTGATATCAATGATAACCCTCTGAAATGACAGCAACGCTCGACATCGCCACGGTGCAGGCCTTCCTGCTGGTCGCCGACCTCCAGAGCTTTACGCGCGCGGCTGAGGCGCTCGGGACAACGCAGGCGGCTGTGAGCCTCAAGCTGCAGCGTCTCGAAGCGCTGCTTGGAAAGCGCCTCGTCGAGCGCTCGCCGCGTGCGGTCAGGCTGACGGCCCACGGCGCAGATTTTCTCGATCGCGCCCGCGCACTGGTGGCGGCGCATGACCGTGCGCTTTCGGACGAGGCACCGGCCGCACAGTCCCTCTCGCTCGGCATTTCCGATCATGCCGCAGGACCCGAGCTCGTACCACTGCTCGAGCGTCTGCACGCGATGTCCTCAAACCTTACCCTGGCCGTCACCATCGGCTTTACGCGTGAGATGCTCGACGCCTACGATAAAGGCGAGCTTGATGCGGTGATCGTGCGTCAGGAAGGCAGCCGGCGCGGCGGCGAGAAGCTCGCCGAGGACGCGTTCGGCTGGTTCGCGTCGAGACGTTTCACCGTTCTGAAAGGCGAAGCGCTGCAGCTCGCAACCCTGTCCCCACCCTGCGGCGTGCGCGCCATCGCCGTACGCGCGCTCGACAAAGCCGGCATCCCCTGGCGCGAGCGCTTCGTCGGTGGCGGCGTAACCGCTGTGGTCGCCGCCGCGCTCGCAGGCCTTGCCGTGACGCCACTGGCGCGGCGGATTGCACCGCCTGGGCTGGTCGATATCGGCCCGGTGCACAAGCTGCCAAAACTTGGCGCGTCAAAAGTGATGCTCTACTCGAAGGTCAGCGACCCCGCCAAGCTCGCAGCACTGCGCACGGTGGCAGCGACCTTTCGCAGTGCCGCCGCCTAAGCCTCACAAAATCGCCTCGAACGCGCTGCGCAGCGTTTCGTGCCTGAAGACAAAACCGCGGCTCAGCACCTTGTTCGGCAGCACGCGCTGGCCACCAAGCAGGAGTTCGTCGGCAAAACCGCCACCGATCCGGCGGAGCAGGCTCGCCGGAATGCGCAACACCGCGGGCCGACGCAGGCGGCGTGCAAGCTCGTCGGTGAACTTTGCGTTGGTCACGGGGATCGGTGCGGTCGCGTTGATGGGGCCGGCGAGATCGGGGGTGGCGATGACATAGGCGATAAGGCGGACGAGATCGTCGCGCTCGATCCAGGACATCCATTGCCGGCCCGTGCCGAGCGGCCCGCCAAGCCCGAACTCGAACGACGTCAACATGCGCGTGATGAAACCGCCTTCGGTTCCGAGCACGAGGCCGATGCGCAAGCAGACCACGCGAACGCCGTGCTCCTCCGCCGGCCGCGCCGCCTTCTCCCAGGCATCGCACAGCTCATGACTGAAGCAGGCGTGCGATTTCGCGGATTCCGTCAGCACCTGATCGGCCCACAGTCCGTACCAGCCGATCGCGGAGCCGGAGACCAGCACGGCCGGCTTGCGCGCCAGCCGCGCGATCAACCTTACGACCTCACTCGTCATGCTGATCCGTGAGTTGAGGATCTCCGCCTGCTTGGTCTCTGTCCACAGGCCATTGCCGATCGGCTCACCGGCGAGGTTGACGATGACGTCGATAGACGTGTCCGGCGAAATCTGCTCGAGACTCGTGATCAGCGTCACCGGCGGCGGCAGCATCTCCGCTTTCACGGGATTGCGGATGAGCGCGATGACCTCATGCCCGGCTCCGGCAAGGCTTGCGGCAAGCCGGCTGCCGATGAAGCCGGTCGCGCCGGTGATCAGCACGGTCTGGCGACCGGCGAGCTTGTCGACGAGGCCGTGCGCGGGCGCGCTTGTCATGCGGGCAAGCCGCCGCGTAACCGCAAAATCGCGCAGGCCGCACAGCGCCGCGCCAACCGCGCAGGCGGTCGCGGCAATGCTGAGCAGGCCATGATAAGCGATCGTCACACCAAGCGGCTGCACGGCCCAGCCGATCAGGACCGGTAGCAGCAGAACCAGGATGGCGCCGTAGTTGATCGCCAGCAGCGTGTGGTTGATCCGCTCGCTCGGCGGCAGCTTGCGGCTCATATCCTCCTCGACGAAATCCATCAGTGTGATGACGATCTCGGCGATCAGCACCGCGACGATGACAACGGCAAGCACCCCATGCACCTCGAGCCAGCCGAGCAGCAGGAACAGCAGCGCATAGAGTATGTTGCGCACGGCGTGAAGTTTCAGCTCGAAACGCTGCGACGGCCGCCAGGCCAGGCGCTCGGTGAATTCGTGGTGATAGAAGGTGTCGAACACCCCCATCACGATCTGGATGGCGATGAGAGTCCACAACAGCGGGGTCATGATACGGCCTCCTTGAACACGGCGGACTGGTGGATCAGCGCGCCGTACCGCGGGTGGGTGACGTCGAGGGTGAAACGGAAGGCGCCATCGCCGAGATCGCGATGCGTTACCGTGAGATCGCCCGGCGTCAGCCATTTCGGCAGCCGCAGCCAGAGCCGGCCGATCTGGAGTCCGTAGCCGGCGCTGCGAAACTCCAGCACCTCGTCCACGACCGAGATGCGCAGCGCCATCGAGACGCCGAAGCCGACATATTCCTCGAGACCGGTCGGCCCCTCGAAGCGCTTGGCGGAGTGGATGACTTGCGGAAAGCCGTTCCTGCGCGCGCAGATGCGCGTCCAGGTCTGGCCGCCGCTCCTCGCATCCTCGGTGACCGTGACGATCATGGGCACGCCGATGTCGCGGCCGGTCGGCAACGGCCCGCCGATCAGGCGCGCGGCCTGCGCGAACCACCAGCCGAGATCGCTGAAGCTGACCTCATCGACGACGCCGACATAGACGACGCTGTCACCGTCGCATACGCGCTTGGAAAAACGCCGCCAGGTCGCAAGCGGCAGGCGCCCCCAATCCTCGTCCGACAACAGCGCACGGAAGCGACGATCATCGAGGAATTTGGTGTGAGCGGGGGACGATGCGCGGGAGCCTGGTAATCTTGCCGACGTCATCGCAGCCCTCCCTTGCGCTATTTGGTCTTACCCAGCGGCAGCAGATTGGCGATCTTCTCGCCGAGCTTCATCAGCGCGATCAGCCGCGGCCGCGGTACTTTCAACATCTGCATGAACCAGTGGTCGGCGAGTTCGGTGAAGGCGAGCATCTCCTTCAGCCGCTTGGCCGCGACAGGACTGATCGCGGGATCATCGGCGGCGTCCGTGACGCAGGTCCGCAAGGCCGCGACCGCAGGATCGATCTCCCGCTCCTTGCGCCGCGCCGCGATGCGCGCCGCTATCTCCCAGATGTCGGTCTCGGCCTCGAAATGATCGCGGCGGTCGCCGAGGATCGGCACGCGCCGGATCAAATTCCAGGCCAGAAGCTCCTTGATCGAGTTGGAGACGTTGGACCGCGCCATGCCGAGCGTCTCGGCGATGTCCTCCGCCGTCATCGACGCTTCCGCGAGATAGAGCAGCCCATGGATCTGGCTGACCGAGCGATTGACGCCCCACTCGTCTCCCATGTCACCCCAGTGCAGGATGAAGCGCTCGACGGCGGCGGGCAGTTTCTTTTTACCGGTTATTTCTGTCATAACAGAACTATCTGACTGTATTGATTTACTGTCAAGCGGTCCCTTGAAGTCTTTGCTTTGCATACTGTTCCCGGCATTTGCCTAAAAAGGGCTCAGGCGCGCGGAACAAAGATCGGGATCGAGGCGTTTGTCCCCGTCGAGGCGGGGTCCAGAATGGCGCAAAAGTTCAGACAACAGAGAGACTTGTTCGATAGCGAACGGAGTTTCAGGCTGTTGGTCGAGGGGGTTGCCGATTACGCGCTCTATATGCTCGATCCCACCGGCGTCATCACCAGCTGGAACATCGGCGGTCAGCGCATCAAGGGCTATTCGCCCGAGGAGATCGTCGGCCAGCATTTCTCCCGATTCTATACCGAAATCGACCGCGCCAATGGCAAGCCCGCGCGCGCGCTCAGAATCGCGCGGGAACAGGGCCGCTACGAGGAAGAAGGCTGGCGCGTCCGCAAGGACGGCACCTTCTTCTGGGCAAGCGTCGTGATCGATCCGATCTACGAGGACGGCGATCTCATCGGATTTGCCAAGATCACCCGCGACATCACCGAACGCCGCAACGCCGAGCTCAAGCTCGAAGCGATGCAGAAGCAGCTCGCAGAGTCCCAGAAGTTCGATGCGCTCGGCCAGCTCACCGGCGGCGTCGCACACGACTTCAACAACCTCTTGATGATCATCAGCGGCAGCCTTCATGTTCTCAAGAGGGGCGCCGAGTCCGACGCCAAGCTGGAGCGTGCGATCTCCGCGATCGACACGGCAACCAAGCGCGGTGCCGCGCTGACAGCCCAGCTCCTGACCTTTGCCCGGCGGCAGAGCGTCAATCCGCAAGCAATTCATTTCGACGAGCGGATCGACGCGATCCGCGAGGTGCTCCATGCCGGTCTCGGCAGCACAGTGCAGCTCGCCTTCGACATCGATCGCAACGTCTGGCCGGTCAGGGCCGACGTCTCAGAGCTAGAGACAGCACTGCTCAATCTCGTGATCAATGCGCGCGACGCAATGCCCGACGGCGGCACCGTGACGATCGGCGCCCGTAACGAGGTGCTGTCCGACCCGCTTCACGCCGGCGAGTTCGTCGCCATCAGCGTTGCCGACACTGGCCTCGGCATCCCCTCCGACGTGCTCGACAAGATCTTCGAGCCGTTCTTCACGACCAAGCCGGTCGGCAAGGGCACCGGGCTCGGCCTGTCCCAGGTGCACGGCTTTGCCCATCAGGCCGGCGGCACCGTGAGGGTAGAAAGCGAGCTCGGCAAGGGCACGACGTTTGCCATTCTCCTGCGGCGCGAGACGAGCGAACCACAGCGTGAAGCGGCCGTTACGCCCTCGCGCGGCAGCGGAACCGTGCTGCTGGTCGAGGACAATCCGGACGTCGCGGTGGTCAGCACCGGGCTCCTGGAACAGCTCGGCTATCAGGTGCGCCGCGTCGCGGATGCGGAGGAAGCGCTGCGCGAGATCGAGCACGATGGCGTCGACTTCGTGTTCTCCGACATCGTGATGCCCGGCAAGATGGACGGCCTCACCCTCGCCCATCGCCTGCGTCAGATCCGTCCCGGCCTGCCGATCCTGCTCGCGACCGGCTACAGCGACGCCGCCTCCGATGTGCGCGGCGATTTCCCGATCCTGCGCAAGCCCTACGAGATCCACGAGCTCAGCGACGCCATCGCCAAGCTGCCGCGGTGAATCTACACCGTCGGCAATACCGAGAACACTTCCCCTGCCCGCCGCAGGTTCAAATCGTCCTCGCCTGCGGTTTCGCTGGTGACGTTGTCGACGCGCGAGGACGGCGGACCATGCCGGCACAACGCCACCATTTCGGCGACGCGGGTCGGCGACCCAGCAAACAACGCCTCCACGCTGCCGTCGCGGCGGTTGCGCACCCAGCCTTCCAGCCCGCTCGCGCTCGCCTGGTATTCGACCCAGGCGCGATAGCCGACGCCTTGCACGCGGCCGCGGATCATGACCTGGAGGATGGCGCGGCTCATCTCTTCAACCCGAGGAAGTCGGCACTGCGCGCTTTCACGTCGGCCTCACGCATGATGCGGCCGGTCAGCTCCGACGATGCGAGACCGCTGAGGTTCTTCGGCGGCGTCCCGTCGCGCAGCGCCTTCAGCGTCTCGTAGACGGCCTGCATTGCCGCAGCAATCGGCGCGTGGCCTTGCAGCGCGATACACACACGCTGGCCCGCGAGATAGTCGAGCGCATTCAGCTCGTCCGGCACACCGCCCAGCACGATCGGCAGGCGCGTCGCCGTTGCGATTGCCTCGAGCTCGGCGCGCGACTTGATGCCGGTGAAGAATAAGGCGTCGACGCCGGTGGCCTCATAGGCCTGCGCACGCTTGATAGTGTCCTCTATCGAGGTGACTGCGGCGGCGCCCGTACGGCCCATGATGACCAGCGAGGGATCGCTGCGGCCATCGAGCGCGGCCTTCATCTTGCCGACGCCCTCCTCCAGCGAGATGAGCTGCGTCTTCGCTTCGCCAAACGCCTGCGGCAGCAGCGTGTCCTCGATGGTGAGGCCGGCGCAGCCCGCGGTCTCCAGCTCCTGCACCGTGCGACGGACGTTGAGCGCGTTGCCGTAGCCGTGATCGGCATCGACCAGCACTGGCAACGCGG